>JAQTOT010000141.1 GCA_028713145.1 Methylococcales bacterium | reverse complement strand
TAACAGAAATCCCCCATGTTTTAAACGTACCGAAAGAACAAGTTTTGCTCAAGATTCGCCGCAAACAACGCAATACTGACCAATATGAAAAACAAGCTGGATCCGATGTTTTTCATGAAATTGTCGAAGGCGGTTGCAAATTGCTGGTGAATTTTGAAAATTATTTAGACACAGGATTATTTTTAGCTCATCGTCCAATTCGTCTACAAATTCAAAAAGAAGCAAAAGGAAAACGCTTTTTAAATTTGTTTGCTTACACGGGAAGCGCGACCGTTCATGCGGCAGTGGGTGGCGCGAGTGTGACCACAACCGTCGATATGTCGAACACTTATTTGCAGTGGGCGAAAAACAATTTAGCGTTAAATTCAACCACAGGGCGACATGAATTTATTCAAGCCGATTGCGTGGAATGGTTAGCAAAAGAAGCAAAAAATGCTGCGCGGCAATATGATTTGATTTTTTTAGATCCGCCGACTTTTTCCAATTCAAAAAAAATGGATGATGTGTTTGATGTGCAACGTGATTACATTCAACTCATTCAAAATTCAGCAAAGTTATTAACTGAAAATGGCGTGTTGTATTTTTCAACGAATTTTAGACGATTTAAATTTGATGAAAGTTTGTTTGCGGATTTGAACGTCTTAGACATTACCTCCAAAACGATTCCTGACGATTTTGCACGCGATATGAAAATTCACTATTGCTGGAAAATTACTAAGTTGTAACACGATTTTTAACGCGCTAATATGCTACAATTCAACACTTTATAATTCACAAGAGAGATAAACAAATGGCTAAAGAAGATCAAATTGAAATGGAAGGTAAGGTTATCGACACTTTGCCGAATACGATGTTTCGTGTACAACTCGAAAACGGTCACATCGTTACCGCGCATATTTCAGGCAAAATGCGTAAGCATTACATCCGCATTTTGACGGGAGATAGCGTCAAAGTTGAAATGACTCCTTACGATTTAACCAAAGGTCGTATCACATTTCGAGTACGTTAATTTTTTAACGTACTCGCTCAATTGCGTTTAGTCTGTCACCAGCATTTCAGCACTTTCAATCGTAAATACGAGTTCATCATTTTTCACACCGATTTTAACGTGTCCACCGTGCGCGAGTTCGCCGAAAAGTAAATCATTAGCCAGCGGCTTTTTAATTTTTTCTTGAATCAATCGCGCCATGGGACGTGCGCCCATTTTTGCATCACAACCATTTTCAGCCAGCCACAAACGTGCTTTAGGCGTGAGATGCAAGGTCACATTTTTATCTTCAAGCATTGCTTCAAGCTCGAAAATAAATTTATCCACCACGCTGCCAACAATACTTATATCAAGCGGTTTAAATTGAATAATGGCATCTAAACGATTGCGAAATTCGGGTGAAAAGCCTTTTTCAATCACTTTCAAACTGTCGCTAGAATGGTCTTGCGGTGTAAAACCAACTGATGCGCGTGAACCTTCTTCTGCGCCAGCATTTGTGGTCATAATCAAAATGATGTTACGAAAATCCGCTTTGCGTCCGTTGTTATCGGTTAACGTGCCGTGATCCATGACTTGTAACAATAAGTTGAACACGTCTGGATGGGCTTTTTCTAATTCGTCGAGAAGCAAAACAGCGTGTGGATGTTTGTTCACTTGTTCAGTGAGCAATCCACCTTGGTCAAAACCTACATAACCAGGTGGCGCACCGATTAAACGCGAAACGGTGTGCCGTTCCATATATTCAGACATATCAAAACGAATCAATTCCACGCCTAATACTTTTGCTAATTGGCGCGTGACTTCGGTTTTGCCTACGCCTGTTGGCCCTGCAAATAAGAATGAACCGATTGTTTTTTGTGAATCGCGCAACCCTGCGCGTGATAATTTAATTGCTGATGCTAAAACTGAAATCGCGTCGTCTTGTCCGAAAACAAGCATTTTGAGATTTTTTTCTAAATTTGCTAATTTGTCGATGTCATTACTCGAAACCGATTTGGGCGGAATACGGGCGATTTTGGCGACGATTTCTTCAATTTCATACGCTTCAATCAGTTCTTTTTTCTCAGCTGCATTGGTCATGCGTTGTTTTGCGCCTGCTTCGTCGATGACATCAATGGCTTTGTCAGGCAAATGACGGTCAGTAATATAACGTTCCGATAACTCCGCCGCCAAACGCAACGCTTCGGGCGAATAACGCACGCCGTGATGTTCTTCAAAACGGGTTTTCAAACCTTTCAAAATTTGCACCGTTTCTTCAACTGACGGTTCTAACACATCGACTTTCTGAAAACGCCGCGCTAGCGCATGATCTTTTTCGAAAATACCGCGATATTCTTGATATGTCGTTGAACCAATGCAACGTAATTGTCCCGATGCAAGCATCGGTTTAATTAAATTTGCGGCATCCATCACACCACCAGATGCTGAACCTGCACCGATAATGGTGTGAATTTCGTCAATGAATAAAATCGCGTGCGCTTCTTTTTTCATTTGATTCAAAAGCGATTTCAAGCGTTTTTCAAAATCACCTCGGTATTTCGTTCCTGCTACTAACGCGCCTAAATCTAGCGAATAAATCACGCAATCAAGTAGTACGTCTGGCACATCTTCTTCGACAATGCGTTTTGCTAAACCTTCGGCAATCGCCGTTTTGCCAACGCCTGCTTCTCCGACGAGTAACGGATTATTTTTACGGCGACGACAAAGTGTTTGAATCGTGCGCTCAATTTCTGCGTTACGACCAATCAACGGATCAATGCGTCCTCGCACAGCTTCTTCGTTCAGATTGACAGCATATTTTTCCAGAGGTTTGCTGGTATCATTTTCCGAATTTTTACTTCCATTTGAGGTTTCACGCTCCTCATAAGGGTCATCAAATTTTGAAATACCGTGCGCGATAAAATTCACTACATCAAGGCGTGTAATATCTTGTTTGCTCAGTAAATAAACCGCGTGTGAATCGGGTTCACTAAACAAGGCAACCAGTAAATTTGCACCTGTGACTTCAACTTTATCTGAAGCCTGAACGTTATAAACCGAGCGTTGCAAAATTCGTTGAAATCCTAATGTTGGCTGTGTATCGCGTTTGGTATTTTCGGGTAGATAAGAGATGGTATCGTCAATAAAACGCGCGAGTTGCCCACGCAACCATGGTATGTCGGCATCGCAGGCTTTCATCACAGGAATTACGTCAGGATTATCAAGCAATGCAAATAACAAATGTTCGACAGTGACAAACTCGTGTCGCCGTTCGCGTGCAGATTTAAAGGTGATATTTAATGTCGCTTCGAGTGCTTTACCTAACATAATTTTTCTCTTTGAAATGCTTGTATTTGAAAATTAACCTGCAAAAACGGTATCGAATTGTGACATAAATTCACAAATTGTGGCGCGTGTTTTCAGTTGTACTTTTTGCGTCAACATTTGTGTACTTAAACCGCGTGCTTCAAGCGATTCTGTTTCAACAAAAATGTCTGTTATATCCATCGTTGGTAATAACTCAAACATCGTGGCAGTATTTTTTTGAGCATTTTGACCTGTTTTCAAATGAAAAACCGCATCGTCCAATAATA
Source organism: Methylococcales bacterium (assembly GCA_028713145.1). GTDB lineage: Bacteria > Pseudomonadota > Gammaproteobacteria > Methylococcales > Methylomonadaceae > UBA10906. The sequence continues at coordinate 3,927 of JAQTOT010000141.1, read as the reverse complement.
AAACACTGACATTTTGTTCAAAAGCTGCTGTTGTTAAAACAATGTCGAGCATTTCTTGAATATAAAGCCCGTTGTAACTGGGTTTTCGAAGTACGAATAAAAAATTTTTCATTGCATTTTTACCCAAAAACTAAAAAACGGTCGGCTAAAATTGTGGCTTCAAGTAATTGACCTAAACCACCTAAACGAAAACCGACGGCTAAATTTTCACTGTTCAAACCGCGTCGTTGCGCCGCTGAAACGCAAACTACCAAGTCAATTTTTTCCTGCAAAGCTAATTCTGTCCAGCATTTGAAAAGTGATATTTCATCATCGGGGGGATTTGCCGTTTTGAAAGCGTGATAAACCGCGTCGTGATAGAAAAAAACACGCAAAATTTGATGCTCTTGCGCTAAAACTTCACTCGCGAAATGGTAAGCGGTTTGGCTTGCGTTGGAATGGTAAGGACTGGAATTGATTTGCAGGGCAAATTTCATGGCAATTTAAAATGAATCATTTGTTTGACAAGTTTTTAGATAAAATGCGGACACTTTTTACGAATTGGCTCAATACTAACAGAAAATTATGGATTTATTACTCGCCGCAAAGGCACTTATTTTAGGTATCGTCGAAGGTCTAACAGAATTTTTACCGATTTCCAGTACAGGACATTTAATTTTAGTCGGCGATTTGCTCAATTTTAACGATGAAAAAGGTAAATTGTTTGAGCTAGTCATTCAAGTCGGTGCAATTTTAGCAGTTTGTTGGGAATATCGCCGTCGAATTGGTGATACGTTTAGCGGCTTGTTTCACAAAGAAAAAGTTGCACAAAATCTCACCATCAATTTGATTGTCGCATTTTTACCTGCGGCAATTTTAGGTTTTTTATTTAGCAAATACATCAAAGCTGTTCTATTCAATCCCGTTGCCGTTGCAAGTGCATTTATCGTGGGTGCGTTAGTTATTATTTGGGCAGAAAAGCGTGAACATAACATTCGTATTCACTCCGTTGATGAATTATCAAAATTCGATGCGTTAAAACTCGGTTTTGCACAAGCTTTCGCGCTCATTCCTGGTACATCACGTTCTGGTGCGACAATTATTGGTGGTTTGTTATTTGGTTTATCTCGTCAAACGGCAACCGAATTTTCATTTTTTCTGGCCATTCCAACGTTAACGGCGGCGAGTGTTTATGATTTGTACAAACACCGCGATTTGCTTGATGCCGCTGTCGATGCACCGCATTTTGTTTTAGGCATGATTGCTGCGTTTTTCAGTGCGTTATTGGCAATTAAAGCCTTATTGCGTTATATCAGTCAGCATAATTTTTTGATTTTTGCATGGTATAGACTGATTTTTGGCGTGGTTGTTTTAGCAACAGCTTACAGCGGTATTGTTGAGTGGTCGGTAAATTAACGGTCTTTGAGTGTTTAAAAAAAAGGTAAATACGTTTAGAATTGCCTTAGCTCGTCGTTTTCACGTCAGCTATTTTCTTTAAACACTGAAAATAATAACAATCCGAGGATAAATGTTAATGAAAACCTTAAAAAAAATCGCTTTAGCTGCTTTAGTTGCAGCGTCTTTAGGTGCAGTTTCTACAACTTCTTTTGCTGAAAGCGATCCAGGTCGTATTTCTTACCCAGCAGCTCAAGCTGTTGATATGTTAGCGGCAAAAGTTCAAACAGCAATTGACGCTGTTACTTCAGGTTCAGACGCTGAAACAGTTGCAAAAGTTATTAAAGAAGCATCTGATTTTTCAAAAGAAGTGAACGCAAATGACCGCGTTGCACGTGCTGTTGCAAAAGCAACTAACATTGTTAAAGCTGCGCGTAAAGACGTACAAGATGGCAATGCACAACAAGCAGAAACTAAATTGCGCGACGCTCACAAACAAATTCTTGATGCGAAAGGTCTTATTTAATTCCTCACGCTTGACACAAAAAAGCCCTGCAAACGTTAACGTTGCAGGGTTTTTTTATGGGAAGATTTACCCTTCGCTACGAGCCAATTTTTTATAAGCGTTAATCAAGGCATTCGTTGAGCAATCGTGGCTAGTGATTTCGTTGTCGTTATTCAGTTCAGGCAAAATCACTTTCGCAAGCACTTTTCCAAGTTGCACGCCCATTTGATCATAAGAATTGATATTCCAAATCACACCTTGCACGAAAATTTTATGTTCATAAAGAGCAATTAACGAGCCTAATGTTTTAGGGGTCAATTTTTTGAACAAAAAGGCATTTGAAGGTTTGTTGCCATCAAATACTTTCGAGGCAACCAAAACGCTGTCTTTGCATTCTTCTTCGGTTAAATCACGTTTTACTTCGTCAACTGTTTTTCCGTGCATTAGGGCTTCAGGTTGCGCGAGGAAGTTTGAAATCAAAATTTTATGATGCTCAGGCAAATTGTAATGACTGATTGCAGGTGCGAGAAAATCGCATGGAATTAACTTTGTGCCTTGGTGAATCAATTGATAAAAAGCGTGTTGACCATTAGTACCTGGATGCCCCCAAATAATTGGCCCTGTGCTGTAATCGACTTTTTCACCGTTAATCGTCACGCTTTTGCCGTTACTTTCCATGTCGCCTTGTTGAAAATAATCGGCGAAATAACGCATGGATTGGTCATACGCGAGCATGGCGTGTGTTTCTGCACCAAAGAAATTGTTATACCAAATGCCAAGTAATCCCATAATGACAGGGATATTTTGTTCAAATGGCGTATTTCGGAAATGGTTGTCTGTTTCGTATGCACCATCGAGCAATTCTTCAAATTTATCCATGCCAACATAAAGTGCAATCGATAAACCAATCGCTGACCAAAGCGAATAACGACCACCGACCCAATCCCAGAATTCAAACATATTTGCCACGTCGATTCCAAAATCAGCGACTTCTTTAGCATTCGTTGATAACGCAACAAAATGTTTAGCAACCGCAGACTTATCAGGCGCATTTTTTAATAACCATGCACGAGCCGAATTTGCATTGGTAATGGTTTCATGTGTGGTGAACGTTTTTGAACCAATCAAAAACAAAGTGGTTTCAGGTGATACGACTTCTAGCGTTTCAATTAAATCAGTTTGATCAACGTTTGAAACAAAATGCACACGCAAATCAGGTTTTGAATACGGATGCAACGCGGCAGTGACCATTTTAGGGCCTAAATCAGAGCCGCCGATACCGATGTTGATAATGTCCGTAATGGCTTTACCTGTGTAACCTTTCCATTCGCCTGAACGGACGCGCTCACAAAAGCCACGCATTTTTTCAAGAGAAGCATTGATGTCAGGCATTACGTCTTTGCCATCAACATAAATAGGGGTGTTAGCCCGATTACGCAATGCCGTATGCAACACGGCGCGTTTTTCAGTGATATTGATTTTTTCACCCGAAAACATCGCGTTGATTTTGGATTCTAAACCCGCTTGTTTTGCCAAATTGATAAGAAGCGGTAAGGTGTTATCGTTGATGCGGTTTTTGGAATAATCAAACAAAATATCATTGAAAGTGAGTGAAAATTTTTCATGACGTGCTGCGTCATTTTTAAAACTTTCAACCAAACTTTGATTCCGAATTTCGTCGTAATGATTTTGCAATGCTGCCCAAGCGGGCGTAGCGGTCAACGATGCCATGCGATAGAACTCCAATAAAAAGAAAAATTGCCTCAAGTCTACGAAAATTAAGGGCAGATAGCAATAATGCACGGCATGGTTTATCTCTTTGAGTTGCTTACTTCTGTTACGGTGAATTTATCGCTAACTGTTGCTTTATTTGCATAAATCGACGTGTTAAAGTTAGCCCATGCTGTATATAGTCAATGTGTGCAGTAGATTTAAAAAAATAATAATTATTAAACAAGCTAGAGAGGATTTATGACTATGAAACAATTTTTCAAAAAAACATCACTCGGGTTAACTGCATTACTTTTTTCATCAGCACTTTGGGCGCA
>JAQTOT010000140.1 GCA_028713145.1 Methylococcales bacterium | reverse complement strand
TGCAGGTGTTGAAAATATGGAACTCGAAAAAATCCGTATTTATTTAGACGACGTTTGCATCGTACGAAATGGCGGACGCGCTGACGATTACACCGAAGAAGCGGGGCAAGCGGTGATGAATCAAGCTGAAATTCAAATTGGCGTAAAATTAGGACGTGGCGATTTTTCGCAAACCGTTTTGACCTGCGATTTTTCTTATGATTATGTGAAAATTAACGCCGAATATCGCACTTAAATTAACCAAAAATTAGAACAATAAACACATGACAAAAAAAATAACATTTCACGTTCAAAACGGTGGTTCGCTAAATGGTGAGGCGCGAGTTGCAGGCGATAAATCGATTTCACACCGTTCAATTATGCTCGGTTCACTCGCTGAAGGCACAACGCACGTTACAGGTTTTTTAGAAGCTGAAGACGCGCTAGCGACGTTGCAAGCCTTTCGAGATATGGGCGTGGAAATTGAACGCACGGGGGAAGGTTGCGTTACGATTCATGGCGTTGGCAAACACGGTTTAAAAGCTCCGAAAGCCCCGCTTTATTTAGGCAATTCGGGAACATCAATGCGTTTGTTAAGCGGATTACTCGCAGGACAAGCATTTAATTCTGTGTTGACAGGCGATGAGTCATTATCAAAACGTCCGATGAAACGTGTCACAGAACCTTTGGCAAAAATGGGCGCAGAAATTAAAACCACTGAAAAAGGCACTGCACCGTTAGAAATTACGGGCAAAGCGGGACAATTAGTTGGCATTGATTACGAAATGCCAATGGCGAGCGCACAAGTTAAATCGTGCTTGTTACTTGCTGGAATGTACGCACAAGGCGAAACGAAAGTGACCGAACCTGCGCCAACTCGTGACCACACGGAACGCATGTTAAGCGGTTTTGGTTATCCTGTTTCGGTGAATGGCAATCAAGCGAGCGTTACGGCTGACGGAAAATTGACAGCCATGACCATTGATGTGCCGAGCGATATTTCATCGGCGGCATTTTTCTTAGTGGGCGCGTCGATTGCACCGAATTCAAATGTTTTGCTCAAACACGTCGGCATCAATCCAACCCGCACGGGTGTGATTGATATTTTGCGTTTGATGGGTGCAAACATTGAAATTTTGAATGAACGCATCGTTGGTGGCGAACCTGTCGCCGATTTGCGTGTGACTTCGGCACAATTGAAAGGTATCGAAATTCCTGAACATCTCGTGCCATTAGCCATTGATGAATTTCCTGTGTTATTCATTGCAGCGGCGTGTGCGGAAGGTGAAACTCGTTTAACGGGTGCAGAAGAATTGCGTGTTAAAGAATCTGACCGCATTCAAGTGATGGCAGACGGTTTGCAAATTTTAGGCGTAGACGCAAAACCAACAACCGACGGCATGGTGATTCAAGGCGGTAAAATTGGCGGTGGAACAGTTGAATCTCATGGCGACCATCGGATTGCAATGGCGTTTGCGATTGCGGGTTTGCGAGCAACAGCACCGATTGAAATTTTGGATTGTGCGAACGTGAATACCTCTTTTCCAGAATTCAAAAACATTGCCACCAATTTAGGTTTAAAACTCACAATCGAGGAAAACTAATGGAAACCGTTTTAACCATCGATGGCCCAAGTGGCGCAGGTAAAGGCACGGTAAGTCGTTTAGTTGCAGGCGAATTAGGCTGGAATTATTTAGATAGCGGCGCAATTTATCGCGCGTTAGCTCTTGAAATTACTGAAAAAGATATTGAACACGGCAGCATTGACGATATTGTTGAAGCGGCGTTGGCAATGGATTTGCATTTCGAATGTGGTGAAGATCGCGCCGTGTTGCTCAACGGGCAAGACATTACGGATTTGCTTGGTTTAGAAAGCACGGGCAATACGGCTTCCAAAATTGCGTCGATTCCTGAAGTGAGAGCCGCGTTGTTACAAAAACAGCATGATTTTTTGCAAGCACCTGGTTTAGTTGCTGATGGGCGTGATATGGGAACGGTTGTTTTTCCAGATGCAAAATTCAAAGTTTTTTTGACTGCAAGCGCAGAAGAAAGGGCGCAAAGACGCTATAAACAGTTGAAACTCAAAGGAATTGATGCTAATCTTGCCGTGATAACTGCCGATATACAAGAACGCGATCAGCGTGACAGCGAACGACAAATTTCACCGTTAGTTCCCGCCGCAGATGCCGTTTATATTGATTCTTCGACAATGTCGATTCAAGATGTTGTCAAAGAAGTGTTAAGTTTAGTCCGCTAAGGACGTTTTTTTTACAGACCGCCGCAGATAACCTGCGGTTTTTTATTAACTATTTACTATACAAAAAAGATTGGCGTAAAAACTAATCTTGGGAAACAAAATGAGCGAAAGTTTTGCTGCATTACTAGAAGAAAGTTTAACCAAGACCAAAATGAGTCCTGGTGCAATGTTAATCGGTACCGTTATCGACATCGAAAACGACATGATTATCGTCAGCACGCATTCAAAATCAGAAGGCGTGATTCCGAAATGGCAATTTTTGAATGCTAACGGCGAATTAGAAGTTTCAGTTGGTGACGAAATCGAAGTGGCGTTGGACTTATTTGAAGACGGTTTAGGCGCGACGCTTCTTTCCCGCGATAAAGCGAAGAAAAACAAAGCATGGTTCGAACTCGAAACGGCGTTTGAAAAAGACGCGACAATTATCGGTCGCATCACAGGTAAAGTTCGTGGTGGTTTCACTGTTGACGTTGGCGCATTACGCGCGTTTTTACCAGGTTCACTCGTTGACGTTCGCCCAGTTCGTGACACCACTTTCTTGGAAGGTCGTGATTTAGAATTCAAAGTCATCAAAATCGACCAAAAACGTAACAACGTGGTGCTTTCACGTCGTGCAGTGGTTGAAAAAGAATACAGCGCAGAACGCGAAGAATTACTCAAAACGCTTGAAGAAGGCGCAACAGTAGTCGGTGTTGTTAAGAACTTAACCGATTACGGCGCGTTCATTGATTTAGGCGGCGTTGATGGCTTGTTACACATCACCGATATGGCATGGAGAAGAGTACGTCATCCGTCTGAATGTGTTGAAATCGGTCAAGAAATCAACGTTAAAGTCTTGAAATATGACAAAGACAAAAACCGCGTATCACTCGGCATGAAACAAATGGCTGAAGATCCATGGTTAAACATCGCACGTCGCTACCCAGCTGGTACACGCGTATTTGGTAAAGTAAATAACTTAACTGATTACGGTTGCTTTGTTGAAATCGAAGAAGGCGTTGAAGGTTTAGTTCACGTTTCAGAAATGGACTGGACAAACAAAAACGTGAATCCAGGTAGATTGGTTCAATTAGGCGACGAAGTTGAAATCATGGTATTGGAAATCGACGAAGAACGTCGTCGTATTTCACTTGGCATGAAACAATGCAAACCAAATCCTTGGGATGAATTTGCTGCAACTCACAACAAAGGCGACAAAATCTCTGGCAAAATCAAATCAATCACTGATTTCGGTATCTTTATTGGTTTGGATGGCGGCATTGATGGTTTGGTTCACATGTCAGATATTTCATGGGAAGCTGAAGGTGAAGCGGCTGTTCGTGACTTCAAAAAAGGCGATGAACTCGAAACTATCATTTTAGCGGTTGATTCTGAACGTGAACGCATTTCACTTGGCATCAAACAATTAGCTCAAGATCCATTCCAAAATTTCTTAGCAACGCATGAAAAAAATAGCGTTGTAAAAGGAACGGTTAAAGAAGTTGATGCGAAAGGCGCAACGATTGCTTTAGAAGATGGCATTGAAGGTTACTTGAGAGCAGCTGATGTTGCGAAAGATTTGACTTTAAATGCTGGCGACAGCGTTGAAGCGAAATTTGTGGGTATCGATAAAAAATCGAAAACCATTAGCTTGTCAATGAAAGCAAAAGAAGAAAATACTCGCGCAGAAAAAGAACACACCGTTTCTGCAAAAGATTATTCTGCTTCAGCACAAAACGTTGCGGCACCGACTTTAGGTGATATTTTCAAGCAACAAATGGAAAAGTAAGATCGTAAGATTTTCAAAGGGGGACGCGGCTTGTCGTGTCTCCTTTTTTTATTTTTGACAGGAGCGCAGGTGACAAAATCTGAACTAATTGATGTGCTGACAAAGCAACAAAACCATCTTGCTTTAAAAGATGTCGAATTGGCAGTCAAATGTATTATTGAGCAAATGAATCAAGCGTTAGCAACAGGTGAACGTATTGAAATTCGTGGCTTTGGCAGTTTTTCATTGCGTGTACGTCCACCACGAATTGGGCGCAATCCTAAAACGGGTGAATCAGTTGCGTTAGCGAAAAAACACGTTCCGCATTTTAAACCTGGAAAAGAATTGCGTGATCGCGTTAATGAATCCGCCGCGCAATATAAAATCATCGAATAAAGCACAGCTTGTGCAACAAAGTTTTAACGTTTTAGCGCAGCTTTTTTTAAGCCGCGCTATTTTTTTGTCTATTTTTCGTTTAACGCTAAGGCGGCTTGATAAATTGGTTTCTTTTTACCACCTGTAATTTCAACGGTTAAATCGACGGCTTTTTTGACGCTACATTCAGCAAGCAATAATTTCAAAATTCGTTCTTGCTCTGGCGTAATCGTGTTGTCTGAAACATCAATTTTTTCCGCACCTTCAACGATAACAACAAATTCCCCCTTTCGCATATTCGGCTCGTTTTCAACAAGTTCAAGCATTTCAACAAGCGGTAATTTCACAATGGTTTCGTGCAATTTTGTCAGTTCGCGTGTAATCACAATCGAACGCTCAACGGGCAAAACAGCTGCCATATCGTGCAAACAATCTAAAATTCGATGACACGACTCGTAAAAAACCCATGTCGTTGGAATTTCTGCGCGTTCACTAAAAAACGTTTTTCGTGCTGAAGAGGTGCGCGGCACAAAACCTTCAAAGGTAAAAGGTGTAATCGCAACACCTGCTGCAGAAAGTGCAGCAATTAACGCACACGCACCGACAATAGGAACAACGGTTAAATTTGCCTCATGAACGGCTTTCACAACAGGCATGCCAGGGTCGCTAATTAGCGGTGTGCCTGCATCGGAAACCAGAGCAATCGAAAGCCCCGCGCGTAATTTTTCAATAATTTCTACTGCTGCTTTGTCTTCGTTGTGTTGATGCAGCGCGATGACTTTGTTGCTAATGCCATAATGTTGCAACAGCATTTTGACGTGGCGGGTGTCTTCGGCAGCAATTAAATCAACGGCTTTGAGGGTTTCAACGGCACGAAATGTGATGTCCGCTAAATTACCAATTGGCGTTGCGACAACGTATAACTTCCCAGTTTCTTTCATGATTTTTGTGCGGTCACAAGCGCATTAACTCCAACGCGATTGGCAAGTTCAACATTGGCAAAACCCGCATCGCGCAATTGTTGCAACGCAATCGATTCACGCATGATGTGATTTTCCGATTCGTCGTTAAACAAATGAATAATCCAATGTTCAAGTAAATCGAGTTTATGTTCGGCAATCAAAATACGGAAATAATCGGCAATTTCACTTTGGGTTGCTCGCGTATGCGTTGAAATATCGTCGAGGGCGTAACGATCGCCGTTAATGAAAATACCACCACTTTTTAAGACTCGAAATATCTCATGCACGACTTTTGCGCGATAAGAATGCTCAAAATTATGTAGGGTGTACGCCGATGCAATTACGTCAACGCTTGAATTCGGTAAATTTTGCAACGCAGTTAGCGCATCGTGTGGTGAAAAAGCAAGTTGTCCCGATTCAACCCATTTTTCAAGCGATTTTTTGGCTTGATTTTGCATAACGGGTTCGTTGTCTACGCTTAAAAGTTGCGTGTTTTTACTCGCATTCAGTAACGAAAAAGTGGTAATTCCTGTGCCGCCACCTAATTCTACAACCGTTAATTCATCTGTTTTTGTATCAACATAATTTTTTAAGGTGTCGCCAACCAAATGGCTCATTTTGGTCGCAAGCGGGCAAATCAAATTGAGCATATCGTAATCTTTGCCGATTACGCCCGAAAAAAGCGCGTCGTAGTTATTGCTCATTTTTATAATTCCCGTTGTTTTTTGGCTTCATACGCGGCGAGTTGCTCTGGCGTTGCGTCAGTTTGGAATTTATCTTTCCAGTCAGAATAGGGCATTCCGTAAATCATTTCGCGGGCTTGTTCGTAATCGAGTTCAATGCCTTTTTCTTGCGCGGCGGCTGTGTACCATTTGGCTAAACAATTACGGCAAAAATCAGCAGTAATCATTAAGTCGATATTTTGTACTTCGGTGTGGTCTTGTAAATGTGACACTAGACGACGAAATGCTGCCGCTTCTAGTTCGATTTGTTGAGACGGGGTCATGTTTTTTCCTGTTTTTAAAATGTGAAATATCTTGGCATTTTAGCAGAAATAACATTTGTCTTTTATTGCGTTCCTTTTTTTGTTTAGGCGTGAGTTTTTGCTTGTGAAATCATCGCTTGGGTTAATGGCTCTGAAATAGTGACTGAAATCATAATTTAATCCTCCAAACTGACATTTGTTGTGCTTTGATTGTGTAACGCATTAGTTGAGCGTTTTATATCAATTTTTTAAGTGTAGTAACGATTGAAAAAAGTCATTTGAAAGTTGAGGTATACCTGTTGCTAAAGTGACCATAGCCGAAATGATGTACAAAGCAGCAACTAACTCTTTTGCTACTCCAGTATCATAAAAAGCAGAGTAAACCTTTTTCTCATCAGTTTTAAAATCTAAAGCCATGTAACCTATGGTCGTTTCTATCGCTTCGATAATAGGTGTATAGCCTGAAATAAAATGTTCATCTATTGCGACGATAACCCGCTGCAAACTTCGTACTAAATATCGTTTTATGTCTTTGTCTTTGTCTAATTCTTCATTTCCAAGAATGTCATTCAACAAATTTTGGAGTGTTTGTTTAATATCGGATAACTCTTGTGTCGAATCCTGTGCCTTTATATTTGACTGTTTTTCAATAATATCTGAAATTATGATCAGATAATTTATAGTATGCTCATCTATGTGCTGAATAAAGGTTACCCATTGGCTATTCAATGACTGACACATAAATCCAGTATTCACTTGACCTATCCAGTGTTTATTAGCATTTTTTTGTTTATCTTTTGTATCTAAAAGATCAAGCAATTCGATAATTTGATTGGGTAATTCCATTACTTTTGCTAGACGAGGCAAAAACATATTAGGCGTGGCGTGTACGTCTAAAAGAGTATTCCAAGCACTCTGACATGTTTGTTCAGGCGGAATGGATTTTCCTTTTTCAAGTATTGCTAATAATCGTGCTGCTGGATTTTCAATTAGTATCATTATGAATTCTCTCTTTAAAAAAGCTCAAACTACAAAGCCATTAAAACTTTGCAATTTGAGCTGTTGATTTAACGTTTAAGTTTTACTTCCACTTGAAGGTTAAAGCCACCGACTTTAGTCGGTCAGATTTATCATCAATTTTCCTTCGTATTAAAATCCGTATTTTGAGGTACGAAATATGGAGTATCGTTATGGAAGTCACACTGT
>JAQTOT010000139.1 GCA_028713145.1 Methylococcales bacterium | reverse complement strand
ACTTTGAACCAGATACGGGAAGCAATTTTAATGTTGAACCCTAACACGTCGTTTATCCGACGTGTATCCTGAACTTTCAGTTCTTAGTTCACTAACCTACCAGCTTTAGCTGGTAGTTGTTGAGTATCACTAAAACGAGGTAAAAAATGAAAATTGAGTTTCTTAATGCCAAACAAGTTGGCGAAAAATTAAATGAATTGATAATTAGCACAAACGAATTTTATTGCGCTGTTGCATGGGCTACTGACATTCAGTTTGCAAATAGTTTGTTGGAAAACAAAGACAAAATTGGACGTTTTATTGTCGGTATTGATTTCGCCCGAACAAGCGACGAATTTTTAGAAACATTGCAACCTGTAGAAAATGTGCGTTATATGCCCAACAATGGGGAGAGAACTTTTCATCCGAAAATTTATTATTTTGAAAGTGGTGATAATGCGTTTGCCATTGTCGGTAGTTCGAATTGCACAGGTGGTGGACTTTCAAATAATGAGGAGGCTTCTTTATTCATTCAAGGGGCAAAAAATCATCTAACCTTCAAAGAAATTCGTAAAAAAATTGAAAACTGGTTTGCTGATGGTTTGAAAATAACAGACGATTTTTTGAAAAAATACAAAAAAATCAAAGTCGATTTGAAGAAACAAGATAAAAGTCACGAATTGCGTGCAAAGCTTGAAACATTGAGTAATCCTCCAACAATTGATAATTTTGACATCGAAAATTCTCCAAGAATTCATATCGCTTGGTATAGAGGAAAAGTTCAAGAGGATGAATGTGCAGAAGAAATTCTCAATAACATGGTTGATTGCAATACTTTTTTAGAAGATGATGAAATTGACGCTGGTGACATTGTTTTAAATTGGAAATGCACGAAAAATGGCTTGCCACACGGTAATGCAGCATTATCATTCTTTCGCATAGACGAGATAGTTAAACAAGGCTATGACGATAAAAGTAACTACACGAAGCTCGCATATCAAAAAGAGGGTTTGTCTAAATTAGTTGAACCATTTCAGCTAGATAAAAAAACTCAGAAGTGCATTAAAGATGTGTTGGCATCTGACTTGTTTAAAGATATTTTCTATAAATACGAAGATTGGAAAAGCCCAAAACAAGAAGACGTTAAAAAATTTTTACGTCATGTCCAAAGCGAGTACAAAAAAACTAGCAAATAAAACATCAGTTTTAATCTACGCCTCGTCAATTATGACGAGGCATTTATTTTTAATTTTAGGACTTTTTATGACCAAGAAAAAACCAAAACATGCACTCAACATGGAGCTGCAAAATTTAAAAGAATGTGTGCCGCAAAACCCTGTGGCGAAATTTGCTCATCACGTTAATAAAGCGGGATTCTTCCGTGACCGCACGGTTTATTCGCGCAAAGGCAAACACAAAAACAACGAGTCCTTTCTTATTCGCTATTTGGCTGTAGTGAATACGAAAGGATTTGTCGTTTCATTGAATCACCACATCAAGCCGTTTTCCTAAAACCCCCACGGCTTTTTCTAATTGCTCTAAACGTGATGAATGCGTCAAATCAAGCAAGCGATCAACTTGCGGCAAATGCTAATTGAGTCGCCTTGCGAGTTCTGATTTTTTCACGCCTTGTTTTAACATTTCGTTGTAAAGCCCTAACTTCACACATTTCAACGCGCAAGGTTGCACGGTTTTCATTCCTTTGATAACAGAAGGTTCGGGCAACGCACGACGATCATCGACATAAAATGATAATGCGGATTCGAGTGCATCGACGGCTTGTAAAAGTGCTTCTTCTTCGTTTCTACCAAAAGTAATTGCTTCGGGAATATCGGGAAATGTCACTAAAATCGAATCATCATCTGGCGTAAGCATCACAGGATAATTAAACATGTTTCTTCCTATTTCAAACCAAGTTGGCGTTTTATCGCCGCTTCTAAACCTTTGCCGAGTTCAGTTGTGCCGTGCATTGGCAACAATGATTGGCGACCATTCAAGAAAACTTTTAAATGTGAGCCTTTTCCTTACTCAAAATTCGCGCCCAATTGTTCCAACCATTTTTTCATTTGTTTTGAATTCATGAGCGAATTGCAACATTTGTGTTGTGTTTTTTAATTTCCAAAACGTTCAATCAAACCCCATCGTAACTTAACGCTTCAACACGCTGAAAACCTTTCGGTAAAAGCGTGCCGCGTTTTGCCCGATTACCTGTGTACAACGCTAAATCACTCGGTCTTAACGTCAACGTTCGTTTGCCTGATGAAATAATTAACGGGCTGTCAGGTTTAATAATCGTGAAAGCCACAATAAAATCCGTGCCTTTTTGTAATTCATTCGTTGGAATTTGAATGAGTTTATTGCCTTTACCGCGTGGCAACGTGGGAATTTCGTTTAATGGAAAGAGCAACAACCGCCCTTGATTGGTGACAATTGCAAGCAAACTTTCTTCATCAGTCGTCAAAATCGGCGGTAATAAATTTTCTTCATTCGACAATGTCACTAAACTTTTGCCTGCTTTATTTTTGCTGGCTAAATCATTTAACGGCGTTTTAAAACCGTAACCCCACGAATTGACGAGCATCACAAAATCATCGGGATTGCCTGCGATTAAATGGGTAAAAGTCGCATTTTCTGGCGGATTAAAACGACCTGTTAACGGTTCACCTTGTGTTCGCGCTGATGGTAAATCGTGCGTCGTCGAACTATAAACCCGCCCCGTTGAATCAAATAAATAAACAAGTTGTGTCGAGCGTGTTTTCACCGCAGTTTGAAACGCATCCCCCGCGCGATAACTCAAATTTTCAGCATCGACATCGTGACCTTTTGCGGCGCGAATCCAACCTTTTTGCGACAAAATCACGGTGAGCGGTTCATTTGAAATCAACGCCGTTTCGTCCAACGCTTGCGCGGCTTGTCGGGTTACAATCGGCGAGCGACGCTCATCACCATAAACATTTGCATCTTGTTGCAGTTCTTTTTTGACTTGTTTTTTCAACAGCGTTTCAGAACCGAGCGTTTTTTCTAGTCCATCACGCTCTTTGGCAAGCGAATCTTGTTCGCCACGAATTTTGATTTCTTCGAGCTTAATTAAGTGACGCAATTTCAATTCTAAAATCGCTTCGGCTTGAATTTCACTCAAACCAAAACGGGCAATCAGCTCTTTTTTTGGTTCGTCTTCGTTGCGAATAATGGCAATCACTTCGTCGATATTTAAATACGCAATCAGCAAACCTTCCAAAATATGCAATCGCGCCAGCACTTTATTTAAACGATGTTGCAAACGGCGACGCACGGTTTCAATTCTAAATTCAAGCCATTCGCTCAAAATGTCGCGCAGATTTTTGACTTGCGGACGACCGTTTAAGCCAATCATGTTCATGTTGACACGATAACTTTTTTCTAAATCGGTCGTGGCGAACAAATGCGACATGATTTCTTCCGCGTTAATGCGTTTGGCTTTGGGAATAATCAGCAATCGACACGGATTTTCGTGGTCAGATTCGTCACGCAAATCTTCAAGCATCGGTAATTTTTTAGCGAGCATTTGTGCGGCAATTTGCTCCATCAATTTTGAGCCTGAAACTTGGTGCGGCAACGCAGTGATAATAATTACGCCGTCTTCAAGCGTGTAAGTTGCCCGCATTTTCAAACTGCCACCGCCTGTGCGATAGATTTTTTGTAAATCTTCACGGCTGGTAATAATTTCGGCTTCGGTCGGATAATCGGGCGCGTGAACAAAGGTTAAAAGCGTTTCTAAATCGGTTTGCGGTTCATCAAGTAATTGCACACACGCACTAACGATTTCTCGCAAATTATGCGGCGGAATATCGGTTGCCATCCCAACCGCAATGCCCATCGTGCCGTTGAGTAAAATGTTCGGCAACCGTGCAGGCAAACGTTCAGGTTCTTTGAGTGAGGCATCAAAGTTGTCCGTCCATTCAACCGTGCCTTGTTCGAGTTCGTTTAAAAGCGTGTTGGCATAAGGCGTTAATTTTGATTCGGTGTAACGCATCGCGGCAAACGATTTCGGGTCATCAGGTGAACCCCAGTTACCTTGTCCATCAACGAGTGTGTAACGATACGAAAACGGTTGTGCCATTAACACCATCGCTTCATAACAAGCCGAATCACCATGTGGATGATATTTACCTAACACGTCGCCGACGGTTCGTGCCGATTTTTTATATTTCGCCATCGCGTTTAAACCGAGTTCTGACATCGCATAAATAATGCGTCGTTGCACAGGTTTTAGCCCATCGGCAATATGTGGCAAAGCACGATCTAAAATCACATACATCGAATAGTCGAGGTACGCTTTTTCGGCAAAATCTTTGAGTTGTTGTTGTTCAAAAGTGTCGGCAAAACTGACCATTTTGGTTTTTTCCTGTTGATTGTAGAGTGTAATTTTTATGCGTTTTAGCATAACACCGATTGCCGCTACAATGCCTGTCCACATTGAAAATAGCGAATGAAACAGCCCTATGTTTAATTTTTTAAAACGTCTTTCAACTCTATTTCGCATTGGTTTTGCCGCAAAAAAAGTGCGTGCTAGCCAAAGTGAAGTTGAAAAATTACTCGCACAACGCGCTTTAGTTGCGCTACTTGCCGATGCGCGTGGAATTAGCGCGAAAGTGGGGCAACTTTTCGCCACCGTTGAAGGCGGTAGTGAATTTCAAAATTTAACCGACAACATTCCTGCCTTGCCACTCAAAAAAATGTTGCCCGTTTTAGAAAAAAGTTTGGGCTATTCGCCAAAAAAAGTGTTCAAAAACATTCAACCTGCGATTGCCGCTGCATCGCTGGGACAAGTGCATTTAGCGCAGCTAAAAGACGATACGCCCGTTGCGATAAAAATTCGTTATCCCGATATTGCAAACGCCGTAAATGCAGAATTGCAACTTGCAGGCTTAATTCCCAATGTCGGCAAAGCGCAAGAATGGGGTTTTGATTTGAATGCGTATAAAAAAACGCTGTTTGATACGTTGCAACGCGAGTTGGATTATCGCGGCGAAGCAGTTCGACAAACTTTTTTTCGTGAAAATATGCGCGTTGAAGGGCTTGAAATTCCGCGTGTTTATGACGAATTCAGTAGCGATTGTGTGTTGGTTCAAAGCCTCGCCACAGGTGTGACTTTTCCTGAAATTATCCATTGGGCAGAACATGAACGCCGTCAAATTGCTGAAATTTTACTCAAAACCTTATTCACCAGCGTGTTTGTTACAGGCGAAATCCACGCTGACCCGCACAATGGCAACACTTTTTACAATCACGCTGAAAATGAATCGATGGTTACATTACTTGATTTTGGCTGCACAGTTTCACTGAATGAAACGCGCCGTTTAGCGTTGTTAAAACTGATTCTTGCTTGCCGTGAAAAAAGCGCAGTCAATCCTCTGGATTGCTTTGTGGCATTGGGTTTTGATGCTGAAAAACTTGCACA
Organism: Methylococcales bacterium; assembly: GCA_028713145.1. Classification (GTDB taxonomy): domain Bacteria; phylum Pseudomonadota; class Gammaproteobacteria; order Methylococcales; family Methylomonadaceae; genus UBA10906. The sequence goes on along the minus strand of JAQTOT010000139.1, from coordinate 2,155 downwards.
TATTCAAGGCGCATTGCCCATGCTTTGCCAATTTTTATTTCGTCCCTTTTTAGCAAATCACGTTTTTAATTTGACGGATTGGCAACTCGAAAAAAACATTGTCGATTTGCTTGCCGAAAAACGCTGGTGGTTTCGCTCGGCGGGTTGCGCCGATTTGCTGCTTTTAATGCGAGCGTTTCAAGGTTTAACGCAGCAATTACAACAGCTTCACATCAATTTAAATTGGTGGAATTTACTTGTTCAAAGCGTAGGGGAAAAAACCTTGCAACAGGCGCGTGAGCTAAATTTACCAGCCATTAACGTCAAAACTGAGCATTTCAAGATGTTAGATTTTGCCTCGCAAGCTAAACAACTACACGTCAAAATCACTCAAAATAACGTGCCCTTAGTGAGCGTTTCAATGCCTGCTGAAGCCGCGTTAAATCTGGATACGTTGATGCCCAATGATGTACGCTTGGAATTATCACAAAATAACATCATTGATTTACCCGCGATAATTGAAAATTTAAAACTCAATGGGCTAAAACCTGCGTGTTTATTTGAATGTAATTTAGGCGAAAAGCATTATCGCGTTTGGCTCGCATAGCGGTATGGACATTGCGCCACTTTATCCACCACAAATCCAAGTGGTTGTCCTAAATCAATAACTAGCGCACGAGTTGAATCATCATATTCGACATCGGCAAAGCAGAAATTCGTCACACAGGTTCACGAATTGCGATTTTAGCGTGGGGCAGCATGGTGATTCCTGCGTTGCAAGTGGGCAAACAACTCAGCGCAACGGTTGTAAATATGCGTTTTGTGAAACCCTTTGATGAAGCGTTACTGTTAGAACTCGCTAAAAACTACGACGTGTTTATTACGGTTGAAGAAAATATTTTAGCAGGTGGCTCAGGGGAAGCAATAAATCACTTTTTGCAAACGCAAAAAATTCTAATGCCTGTTTTAAATATCGGTTTGCCTGATTATTTTGTGGAACAAGGCACACGCGAAGAATGTTTAAGCGAATGCGGTTTAGACGGAAAAGGAATTTTAGCTGGCATTGAAACGTTTTGTGCGTAATTGACTGCTCATGAAAAAGCCGCGCTTTGCAATGAATGCAAAGCGCGGCTTTTTTCACAATCAACCAAATCCTAAACTGTTAAGTAATAATATCTTCAGGGGCGATATTTGTAACACCTGTTAATTTAATAACATCCGTGTGACCGATACCGTCAGCATCTATCACTAAATATCCATTGGTGCCGATGACACCAAAATAAAACACGCCGTTTAACGGATCATCTGCTGTAGTTAATAGCGTTGCTAAATCCGCAACAGGCGTTAAATTTTCCACATAATTTCCCGCAAAACCACTGGTAAACGACACAATTTTGTCTGAACCTGTTACAAAATCCGTAATTTCATCGGTTATTGCAACCACTGTTGAATCTAAATCAAGCAAGCTAAACACAAATTTATCCGCTCCGCTGCCACCTGTTAACGTGTCAACACCATCACCGCCAATTAACGTATCGGCTCCCAAACCGCCTAAAAGTGCATCACCTGCAGAGGATCCTGTAATGCTGTCTGCCCCTGCACCGCCTGTAATCGAAGAGCTATTTGCCCCCGTTGCGGTAATGACAAAACCTTCAGATTGAGCCGATAAATCCACCACTAATCCCGATGCACCACCGACAGAAATCCATTCAACATTGGTTAAATTAGCATCCACAGAACCTGTAAACGTTGTTGAAATCACAAGCGTATCATTACCATCATTACCGTTAATGGTGTCTTGCACATTGGTAAAAATAATCACGTCATTGCCCAAATCAGCATCGATGCTATCGTTGCCCGCGCCACCTGAAATGGTGTCGTTTCTTAGGCTGCCATGAATTGTGTCATTACCTGCACTGCCCGTAATGGACACGGCTAATTTTCCAGCCGTAATTTTTGTTGCCAAACTTGGAGCGGTGACAGTCCCCGATGTTTCAATTCCCGATTCTGTTGCTTGTCCATTTGTTAAGGTCACATAGCCTTTTGTATCAAGCAACCACGAAATTGCATCACCATTTAATGCAGCAACTTGCGCTTGCTTGAAGGCTTCAAGTTGCGAAGTTGAAAGTGAGTTTAATTGTGTTGCTGTAATTGCTGGCACCGCATTTGTAATAGA
>JAQTOT010000138.1 GCA_028713145.1 Methylococcales bacterium | reverse complement strand
AATCAAAGTACGTTCATACGCAGCAATCGCGCGAGTTGCGTTTTCTTTGGAAATTGAATTTTCACCAAATGCGACTTTAAATGCTGTTTGATAACCTGAAATCGTTTTTAAACGTGCCGTGACATCATCCCAACTTTTCATGCCCATTTCGATTGGATTTGTCACAGGGCCTGCGGCTTGTTCTTCCAATGTACCTGCACGACCATCCCAAAATTGAACTTTATTGAATGCCGCATTCCAAACAGTTGGTGCGCTACGTCCGCCAGTTTGTGCGCCAACGCCCACTGAATTTGGTCGATTATCTTCGCCGCCAAGCATCGTATTGTGACAAGACGCACAAGAAACCGTGCCTGTTGAAGACAAACGTGGGTCGTGATAAAGCTGTTTGCCGAGTTCGATTTTTTCAGGTGTGCTTGGATTATCCGCAGGTTCTGGTGCTTGCGTTGGCAGAGCTTCCCACGCATTGGCAACTGACATTGAACTCGCTAAAGCAACAACTGTCACTAATGAACGAAGTTTGAACATATTTAACTCTCCTAATTTTTCGATTTTTATTTTTAGTTACATCGCAAATAACACGCGCTTTCGCCACGCATTTTGCTCGCCGCAAACTTTAACACACAGGTTGCTGCAATTAAATCTTGTTGTTCGTTATCATAAGCACTTTTGAAATGAACAATTTATTATGAACTTTACTCTCGAAATTGACGCTAGCGGTTTGAATTGTCCAATGCCTCTGCTCAAACTTAAAAAAGCCTTGAACGAATTAAATTCTGAGGAAATAGTGAAAATTATTGTGACGGATTTAGCGGCACATTTGGATTTTGGCGTGTTTTGTCAGCAAGTCGGTCATGAAATTTTAACGATTCATAAAGCCGAAACTTCACAGATATTTTTTATTAAAAAAGCCTAAATCATGAAAAAAGCCATTCCATCAAAATCTATCAAAAAAGTTGCTGTTGCCGCGCCAAGTTCAGCAGAAATTAACACGCTTGCCGCGCTTTATAATGAACGGCAATTTCCCGAAGCGGAATCTGGCGCACGCGATTTAATTGCTCGATTTCCCAAACACGGCTTTGGCTACAAAGTGTTAGGTGCCGTTTTGCAAGCAGTTGGCAGAATTGACGAATCAATCGACGCAAAACAAAAAGCGGCTGACTTATCACCTAACGACGGCGAAGCATGGAGCAATTTAGGCAACACCTATCAAGAACAAAATCGTTTAGACGAAGCTGAAAAATGTTTGCGTCAAGCGATTAAAGTCGCGCCAAATTTAGCCGTTGCTTATAACAACTTGGGCATCACGTTCGAAAAATTAAAACGTTTGACGGACGCTGAAAACGTTTATCAAAAAGCCATTTCACTGCGTCCTGATTATGCCGAAGCGTATTACAACTACGGGATTGTGCTGCAAAAATTAGAGCGGTTTGCGGATGCTGAAAAAAATTATCGCCAAGCAATTTCACTTACCCCAAATCACGCCAAAGCACACAGCAATTTAGGTTTAGTTCTAAAGCATCAAGGACAATTTGAAGAATCAGAACAACGTTTTTTAACGGCGTTGCAACTCGACCCGCAATTTATTGACGCGCATTACAACTACGGTTTATTGCTGCTTTTACTTGGTCGATTAAAAGAAGGTTGGGCGAAATATCAATGGTTTTATCATCCGCAAAATACGAATCCGAGCAAACCCAATCAGCCAAATTTACAAGTTCCGCAATGGCAAGGTGAACCGTTGCAAGGCAAAACAATTTTGATTCATTCAGAACAAGGCTTTGGTGATTTGATTCAATTTGTGCGTTATGCCGAGCATTTGAAAGCTATTGGCGCAACAGTTTGGGTTTTGGTGACTAAACCGCTAGTTGAACTTTTCAAAACTGTCCCTTGGATTGAGCGCGTTTTAGAAAATGGTGAACAACATCGAGCTGTGTTTGATTATTGGGTATTTCCGCTGGCGTTACCGTATTGGTTTCAAACAACACTTGAAACTGTACCTTTAAATGTGCCGTATTTATTCGCCGATGAAACAAACGTTTTGTGGTGGCGCGAGTGGTTAAATTCGCAAATTCCGACAGAACATAAACGTGTCGGTTTGGTTTGGGCGGGGAATCCTGTGCATTCCAATGATGCAAATCGCTCAATTGATTTCACTGAATTATCCACGTTGGCAAATTGTAAAAATGTCACGTTTGTGAGTTTGCAATTAGGTGAAAAAGCGCAGCATGAATTAGAAAATTGTCCCGAAGGGTTAACGATTTTAAATGCGGCACCATTTATTCACGATTTCACCGATACAGCAGCGTTATTAACAGCGTTAGATTTGTTGATTACGGTAGATTCGTCGCCTGCACATTTAGCTGGTGCATTGAATTTACCTGTTTGGACACTGGTGACGAAAATACCCGATTGGCGTTGGTTGTTAGAACGCGAAGATTCTGTGTGGTACAAAAGCACGCGCCTTTTTCGACAGTCAAAAAGTGGCGATTGGGCAAGCGTGCTAGAAAATGTGAAAGCGGAGTTGCTTAAAATTTAGCGCGTTTCTTGCCAAAAAGTTCCTGTCGCTAAATTTGCAGAACTTCCGACTTTAGGATTTAAACCGACTAACACGTTGTAGAGTTTATTGGCGGCAGCTTGATTTGCGGTAGTCCATTCGTTAATTCGCCCATCGCAATAACGTTCACGCAAAATCGGCGGCGTGAATTCGACTTTTGCCGTCGCTTTTTTCCATAAGGTCTCATCGTCACATAAACGATTTTTTGCTTCTTTGGTTGCAGCAAAAAAGGCTTTTAACGCGCTTTGATTTTTATTTGCCCACGATTGATTAAAAACATAACCGAGCGTTGGCACAGTTTCATGAATTCCTAACGCTTGCTGCAAATCACGCCCGTTGAGCAATTGACGATAACCCAGTGCTTCAAGTGGCGCGGCAAAATGCCAATACGTTAGCACCGCATCAACACGCTGATTTTTGAGTTGTTCACTAATTAACGGCGGCGCACCGAATGTTTTTTCAACGCTAGTTGTTAAATCGACTTGCTGTTGCTTGCCGACGGCTTGCAGCAGCAACCAGTTTTTATCAAGTTCACCACCCACAATGCCAATTCTTTTTCCCGCTAAATCTTTCACGTTTTGAATCGGACTGTTTGCCGCAACCACTAACGCGCCAGACGAGTTTGAATATGGATAAAACGTAAAATCTGCGCCGTTATTTCTCGCTTGCGACACAAAAAGCCAATCCGACACAATCATATCGACTGCGCCCGATTGCAACGCAATTTTTGTCGCTTCGGCAGTGGCTAATGGTTGCGCTTGAATTTGAAAATCAGGCGAATCGGCTAAAACGCCAAGTTCCCAATCAAGCGTTCCCGCTGTTTGAAAACCAATTCGCAACGTCGTTTTTTCGGTTGAAAAACTGGTTTGGCTAAAAATTAAACTGCTAATGGCTAACACTAAAGGTAATTTTTTCATTTTTATTTTTCCTGTGAATTTTCTTGAACATCCCAAATTAAACGTGGATCAAAACTTTTTGCGGCAAACATTGTTAAAACAACTACTGACGCAAAAGCGGTTGCCGCATTGCCTGCGATAACTTGTGCCACGCCGCCTAAATTTACCAGCGACACTAAAATTGAAATCATAAAAATATCAAGCATCGACCAACGCCCGACAAAAGCAATGATGCGATACATTTGCGTCCAGCGTTTTGCGTTGACTTGCCAACGATAATGCACGCACAACAGCAACAAACTCAAGCCAAGTAGTTTTAACAATGGCACTAAAATACTCGCCACCAACACTAGCATTGCAATCGGTAACATATCGCTATGAATTAACGCCACGATGCCGCCTAAAATCGTATGTGGTTCACCAACGTTAAGCTGCGTCACGGTCATAATTGGAAATAAATTTGCGGGAATATACAGTGCAAAACTGCTGATTAACAACGCCAATGTTCGTTGAAAACTGTATGGCAAACGGGCATGTAATTTACTGTGACAACGAGAGCAATGCGACGTTGTTGTTTGTGCTAACTTCCCACAATCGTGGCAACGCACAACATTTTGTTTCAGCGCGGTATAGTTTTTCATCATTTTTCTGAATTAAATTGCAAACGCATTCGTCAAAATAGGATAAACAATTTTCAAAAAGATTGTTCAAAGCGTCGTTGATAAATGCGTAACTATCGTGATTGCGTTAAAATGGCACAATTGTTTTCTGTCGTGTCACTTGTTTTGAGGTCATTTTTTATGCGTAAAATTCTTTTTACCCTGCTCAGTAGTAGTTCGCTTTTATTCACAGCGTCGCTTAGTTATGCCGCTACCGATTTACCGCCTTCAATGAAAGTGCCGATGGGCAAAGTAGAAGACGTTTGTTCAAGCGCGATTGATCCAAATTGGCGCAAAGAACAAGTCATTGATGGGGTAAAAATTCAAGCCTCAAATTTGTGTGAACCTGATAATCCATTTGATATTGCCGCATTCGTAAAAGGCACAAACGGTGTGTCGATGGATACGCTGATGCAAACACAACTTGCCGCTGATGCCATTACGATGACTGATGATATGGATGGCGACGGCGATCCAGATAAAATCATTATCAAACTCGAAGTGGTCGAATTAAACGGTCGTTCGCCAGACGTAAAATCACCGATTACCACATTCGATATTGCCCCAGGTATTCAACCAACTTTTTGGGTTTATGCGCCCAAAACGCGCGATATGTCTACGATAAATCTTTACGAATCGATTGCAAATCCGCTGTTGCGCGTACCTTCACCAACCATTCGGGTTGAGCAAGACGACGTGGTTTGGCTTGTTTTAGAAAATACCCATTATTTACCGCATTCGATTCATTTACACGGTGTTGATCATCCGTTCATGGACAAAATGGATCACGGTAACGATGGTGTCGCTCAAAGTAGTAACATGGACACGATGCCAGGCGAAAGCAAAACCTACGTCATCAAGCCCCGCCAACCAGGCACGATGTATTATCACTGTCACGTTCAGCCACATACTCACATTCCAATGGGTTTGCAAGGCATGTTCATCGTTGAAGAAAATCGTCCGAATAACTTCCCGCAAGTGTTAAACGTCGGTGCGGGGCAAGTGCGTCATCCTTCGGCAGCCGTTTTGGAAAAATATGCCCGCGAATACGATTTGCATTACGAATCGGTTGATAAAGAATTGCATGAAGTTGTGGCGCGTTCGGCAAACGATCCGCGTTTAATCGCTAAACACATGAACATGGAATATGACGCTACCGACGCGAAAGATGATTATTTCATGTTAAACGGGCGTTCCTTTCCGTACACGTTACGCGAATCGCTTGTTCACATGAAAGAAAATGAAAATGTGAAATTGCGTATTTTAAATGGTCACACTGAAGCGTTAGCCATGCACATTCATGGACACAAACCAATTATCACGCATTATGACGGCGTGGATAATGGTGCTGGTTCTTACATTCAACGCGATGTTCACACGATGGTTCCCGCGCAACGCATTGATTTAGAACTTAACGGCAAAGACGATGGTTTAAACAGTTTTGGTCAAGGCATTTGGATGTTCCACGATCATGTTGAAAAATCGTTCACAACCAACGGCATCGGCGAAGGTGGCGACATTAGTTTGGTTGTCTATGACGGATTTATTGACGACAAAGGCATTCCCATGTCACACGGCATGAGCCTTGCACCCTATTTCACAAAAGAAATGTGGAAAGGCAAATATCCAATTTGGCAAGATTATGACGCATGGCAAAGTTTAGGTTTACCTGATTTGAATGCACCAACAACGCCTGCAAAAACAGCTGTTCAAACGGTTGCGCCAAAATTAGCAGACCAACTCGCTGCCGAAGCAAAACAAGAAGCGGCAGGCATTAAAACGCAAGTTGAAGAAGAATCATTTTTAGAAAATTTGTTTGAAGGTTTATTTTGGGGAATCGCAGGCTATTTTGCGTTTGTAAAACGTGAAAAAGTGATTGCACTCACCAAAAACGTTTTAGCAAAGTTCAAAAAATAAAACGCAATTTTTGAGCGTAAAAAAACCACCCACTTTTGCAAAGTTGGGTGGTTTTTTCGTTTTTACTTACTTTTCATTTCATCAGGAGCCAAGCCGCGCGTCATACATTTCACGCGACCGCGAGAGAACAAACCTGCTGGACTTTCCATTGGAATCGAAGCCACTTTCTCAAGGGTGTTTGAATCATAAACCACGACTTCATTTCCATCATAACCTGCACTGACATACAAGAATTTCCCATCTGCGCTGTACTCAGGGAAATAAGCGTGTCCGCCCACTTCAAGTGTTTTCACGACTTCAAGTTTTTTCTTGTCGATTAACTGAATCGTACTAGCGCGTTTGTCTTTCGAAATAATATCGACCGCCACATAAGGTGCATTCGCATGTGCTGCTGGTGATTCGGTGCCGCCTGAAACAGGAATTTGTTTCACGACTTCCATTTTGTCTAAATCCCAAACGCTGACTACCATTTTGTCGCAGTCGCCAAAGTTCGTACCAAAACCGAGTGTGCGACCATCCACTTTTACCGCGCTACCGCCGCCAACGTGTGGGACGCAACCCGCAGGTAATTTTTTGATGATTTTGCGTTCTTGCAAATCAATAGCTGCCACGATGCTGTCGTCATACGACGCAACCATTAAGTTTTTGCCGCCGTGCGTTAAAAACGCATCGTGTAAATGACGACCCACGTTAGTAATTTTCGTCACAGGGAAACCATCTTTTAAATCTACAATCCAAACTTGCCCCGCATTTTCAAGCGCAATCGCAAATACGTCCGCAAATGGTGTACCAATAACCATGCCTGAATCAGAACTCACTTGTTTGCCGTCTGGATCAATCCCTTCGAGTTCAAACGTTTTTAAGGGTTCAAGTGTGTCGGCATTCAAAATCACCGCGTTATGTGGCACAAACGAACCCGCCATGATGTATTTGCCGTCGCGTGAAACGCCAATACCTGGGCCATTCATACCTGTTTTGATGCTACGCACGATTTGCATTGAATATAAATCGACTTTGAAAATTTCAGCGGTATCGGTTTTGACGTAAGCCCAACGCGGGTTTGCAGGATTAAATTCGATAATGTGCGCGGCAGTTCCTGTGTGAACTTCGCCAATTTTTTGATGCGTCACGCTGTTAATGAAAACCGCTTTGGATTCCGTGCCACGACCAAATTTACCGCGTGCTGCCACGCCGATAATGTTATCCATGCTGTCGATTTGATACGTTGGTTTTGCTGGCAACGTGCTTTCGTCTTTGACATTGACGTGCAACGATTTTTTCATATCGTCGATTGTCCACGCGGGATTGGGCTGTTTTGGCGTGGTTTGTAAATGTTTCACCAAGCCACGAATATCGTCATCACTTAATTTGCCGTAAAACGGAGGCATCAAGGTATCGAAACTTCCCGTCATCACAATGCTGCGTAACGCCGTTGGACTACGACCTTTCAAGGTTTCTGAATTCAACGCTGGCGCAATATATCCGCCGTGATCTGCGCCATGACAGCCCGCGCAATTTTCTTGATAAAGGGTGTGCAAACGTTGTGAATCATCGGCGGCACTAACGCCAAACGATAATGCAGTT
>JAQTOT010000137.1 GCA_028713145.1 Methylococcales bacterium | reverse complement strand
TTTGACTTAAATGATGTCTGGTCAATTATTTCGTGGAGCGGGCGAGTTTTTTCAGACGGATTGTTACTGTCAATGCCGATTATTATTAGTTTGCTGCTGGTGAACGTGATGTTTGGCGTAGCGTCGAAATCAGCACCACAGTTGCAAATTTTCTCCGTTGGTTTTCCGATTACATTGATGCTTGGCATTTTATTGATGTGGGTCACAATGCCCGATATTTTAGAATTATTGCCCGATATTTTTAATGAAGGCTTTAATTTAATTAAACAATTACTTCGATTGGCTTAAAAAATGGCTGAAGATTCAGGACAAGAAAAAAACGAAGAACCTACCCAGAAGCGTTTAGACGACGCGAAAAAGAAAGGTCAAATTGCCCGCTCGCGCGAACTCAATACGTTTGTGATGCTGATGGCAAGTGCTGCCCTGCTTGCATCACAAGGTGGACGTGTGGGTTCGGGTTTAATTGAAATGATGCAAAGTAATTTTCATGTTTCACGCGACGTTATTTTTGAAGTACAAACGCCGTTAGTTTTTTTCAAACAAGCCATGCACGATGGTTTATTTCTCGTTGCACCGTTGCTAATCATTTTAACGATTGCCGCGATTGCAGCTCCTCTTTCCTTAGGCGGTTGGATTTTCAGTATGGACTCAATATCACCTAAATTCGACAAGCTCGATCCACTTAAAGGCTTGCCAAAATTATTTTCAATCAACGGCTTAGTCGAAATGCTCAAAGCGTTGCTTAAAATTACTCTTGTCGGGCTAGTCGGTTGGCTTTTATACAATTCCTTGTTCGCGCAATTATTGGGATTAAGTGCCGAGCCAATGGAACAAGCGATTATTCATGCACTCAAATTGATTGTTCATAGCTTTTTAATTCTAAGTGGCGCGTTGATTGTCGTGGCGGCAATTGATGTCCCGTATCAACTTTGGAATCACAGCAAAAACTTGAAAATGTCGATGCAAGAAATCAAAGATGAACATAAAGAAGCCGAAGGTAGTCCCGAAGTAAAAGGGCGAATTCGACGCACACAAATGGAAATGGCACAAAATCGGATGATGAAAGAAGTGCCAAATGCTGACGTAATTGTGACCAACCCAAGTCATTACGCGATTGCACTTAAATATGATGAAGCCTCAGGTTCTGCGCCAATTTTGGTCGCAAAAGGCGTTGATTTAATTGCGGCACAAATTCGTAATATCGCACTCGAAAATAACGTCCCTTTAGTTGCCGCTCCGCCGTTGGCACGCGCTTTGTATTACTCCACGGAACTAGATAATGAAATTCCACAAGGGCTGTATGTAGCTGTTGCACAGGTCTTGGCGTACATTTTTCAGCTTAAAGAAGCTGCGAAAAATCACACGTCAAAACCTGCGCCACCTAAAGACATCAAAGTGCCGCCCGAATTTAAACAGGAGTAACCCGTCGTGGATTTAACCAAACTCAAAAGCGCGTTAAGCATCATTGGTAAGGCTGAACTCGGTGCGCCTGCTGTCATCATGATAATTTTATCAATGGTGATTTTGCCGCTGCCTGCGTTTTTGCTCGATATTTTCTTTACCTTCAACATCGCGTTTTCGTTGATTATTTTACTCGTCGTTGTTTATACGCTTAAACCGCTCGATTTCGGTTCGTTTCCAACTGTCATTTTATTGGCGACGTTATTACGTTTGGCGTTAAACGTCGCCTCAACCCGTGTCGTTTTACTTGAAGGTCACAATGGCGGTGATGCGGCAGGAAAAGTGATTGAAGCCTTCGGTGAATTCGTTATCGGAGGTAATTTTGCTGTCGGGTTAGTCGTGTTCACGATTTTGATTATTATCAACTTCATGGTTGTGACAAAAGGCGCAGGACGGGTTGCTGAAGTGGGCGCACGTTTCACCTTAGACGCAATGCCTGGTAAACAAATGGCGGTCGATGCGGATTTAAATGCAGGCTTAATTACCCAAGATGAAGCGCGTGCAAGACGCGCTGAAGTGGCGATGGAAGCGGATTTTTACGGTTCGATGGACGGTGCGAGTAAATTCGTGCGTGGTGACGCAATTGCGGGGATTATCATTTTGTTCGTCAACATGATTGGTGGTCTAGCCATCGGCATGTTGCAACACGATTTATCTTTTGCAGATGCGGGCGAACGCTACGTTTTATTGACGATTGGTGACGGCTTGGTGGCGCAAATTCCTTCGTTGTTACTTTCGACTGCTTCGGCGTTAGTTGTGACAAAAGTGGGCGCATCAAGTCAAAACATTGGTCAACAAGTTAGTCAACAACTCTTTGAAAATCCAAAATCACTCATGATTACAGGCGGTGTGATTGGCGCGTTAGGTTTAATTCCAGGAATGCCAAATTTGGTATTCCTACTGTTGTCTTCGGCATTAGGCGCAAGTGCGTGGTGGATTGATAAAAAACGTAAACAACTTGAACTCGACGGCATTGCTAATGCGAAAAAACCTGAAGTTGCCGCGCCGATTGAAAACCGCGATTTGAGCTGGGAAGATGTGATGCCTGTCGATATTATCGGCTTAGAAGTAGGTTATCGCTTGATTCCACTCGTGGATAAAAACCAAGGCGGTCAATTGATGGTGCGTATTAAAGGCGTGCGTAAAAAATTGTCACAAGAATTGGGCTTCCTAATTCCATCCGTTCATATCCGAGATAACTTAGATCTAAGTCCAACAACCTATCGCATTTCGCTGATGGGCGTAACCGTGGGCGAAGCGGAAATTATTCCTGAAATGGAAATGGCGATTAACCCAGGTCGCGTATTTGGTGATTTAGTGGGCAAACCTTGTCGTGACCCTGCGTTTGGTTTGGAAGCCTTTTGGATTGAACCAAATCAAAAAGACTATGCACAAACCATGGGCTATACCGTTGTAGATTCGGGAACCGTTGTGGCGACGCATTTAAGTCACTTGTTGCAATCACACGCGCACGAATTACTTGGTTACGAAGAAGCACAACGTATGCTCGACAATTTGGCGAAATCTGCGCCGAAATTGGTCGAAGATTTGGTGCCAAAAACGTTGTCGTTGGGCGTGGTGACAAAAGTGTTGCAAAACTTGCTCACAGAACAAGTGCCAATTCGCGACATCCGCACAATTGCCGAAACATTGGCAGAGTACGGTTCAAAAAGTCAAGATACCGACATTTTAACCTCAGCGGTGCGTACTTCGTTAGGGCGTTTAATTATTCATGAAATCGCGGGTCAGGTTGACGAACTCACTGTTATCACGCTTGATAGCGAGTTGGAACAGATATTGCAAAAGTCTCTACAAACGGCGAGCGAAAGCGGTACGGGTGTCGAGCCAGGTCTTGCAGATCAAATGCACGACTCGTTGCAAGAACACACAGAGCAAATGGAAATGGATGGTCAATTACCCATTTTGATTGTGTCTTCTTATATTCGACCTTGGTTATCGCGTTTTGTTCGTCATTCGATTCCGAACTTACACGTTTTGGCATACAACGAAATTCCTGCTGATCGGCAGGTAAAAGTAATTGCTAATGTTGGACGACGTGTGTAACTAGACTAAGAAGAAACTGAGGACTTTTGATGAAAATTAAACGCTATTTTGCTGAAAATATAAGACAAGCCATGCAAATGGTTCGTGACGAATTAGGCGCAGATGCCGTAATTATGTCGAATCGAAAGGTTGAAGGTGGCGTTGAAATTGTGGCTGCGCGTGATTTTGATGAACAAAGCGTGCGTTCAAATGTTCCCGCACAAGGTCGTGAAGTTGAACCTGATTTTTTCAAACCATCAAAATCTGCTAAACAAATTAGAAAAGTTGATTTGCCTGATTTTCAAGCTGACAGAAATAATTTGCATGTCATTAGCAGTCCTCGTAAAAAAGAAGAGCCTGTTTTTTCGTCAAGTAGCGCGAAACGTGGCATTGATAAATATGTCGGTTATGCTGAAAAAGTGCAATTGCGTGGCAATCCAGAGGCGGTAAAACATCATTTTTCAACCCCTGCGCCAGCGTCAAAACCATCGGTTCCTTCAGTCATGATTAAAGTGCCAAAAAAATCGACGGCTAAACCACAACCGCAATACATTGAACAAATGCCGCAACGTGAATCGATGTATCAAGAAAATTATCATCGTGAACCGCCAGAGCCTCGTTATCAAGAACCCCGTTATGAAGAGCCGATGTATCGTGAGCCACGAGGTGAAATGTATCGTGAACCTGTTGCAGCGCAACGCGCTCCAATTATGCCAAACGTGCGCGAAACCAAAGCCGAAGTTCGCAATGAAGCACACGATTTACGTCAACATTTCAGCGCGAAAGCCGATGATTATGTGGATGAATTTGACGAATTATTAGAGGAAGTGGTTGAAGCAGAAATTGAAACGTATGAAAAACCTAAATTTGCAGAGGTAATGCAAAAACGGGTTGAACCTGCGATTGATGAAATGCCAAAAGAAGTGCTTGACGATGACGAAAAAGAAAGAGTTTCGAGCAAATTATTGTCTGAAGTCACGAAAGAATTAAAGTCACTTCGTTCAACACTTGATACGAAACTTTCACGCATCAATTTTGCTGCGCGTCATGCCGCGAATCCAAATTCAACACCAATTCGCAGCGAGTTGTTGCATAAATTAGCGGTGATGAGCATTTCTAAAAAATTGAGTATCAAAATTGCCAATCGTTTTGCAAATCACACAAACTTCGATTTTGTCTTCACGCAAGCGCAAGAATTGCTCGCTAAAGTATTGCCGATTACGAATGATAATTTGCTTGAAACAGGCGGTGTTGTGGCGTTGGTTGGCCCTACGGGTGTTGGTAAAACAACCAGCGTTGCCAAAATTGCCGCGCAATTCACGCTCAAGCACGGTGCAAATCAAGTTGCGTTAATTACGACCGATAACTACCGAATTGCCGCGCACGAACAATTAAATACTTACGGCAGAATTTTAAACATTCCTGTTCGTACAGCTTCAAGTGCTGAAGAATTACGTCAACTGATTCAAAGTTTTTCAGACAAAAAATTGGTGTTGATTGATACGGCAGGCATGAGTCAACGTGATATGAAACTCATTGAGCAAATTAACACGCTTAAAGAAAATAATGTCAGCATCAAATCGTATCTTGTCATGTCGGCGGCAACGGAGTACAAGGCAATGAACGAGATTATTGATGCGTTCCATATTTTCAAACCACAAGCGGCAATTCTTACTAAACTTGATGAAGCCGCCACAATTGGTTCCGCGCTTTCATCATTGATTGAACACAATTTAGCTTTATCCTTTATTACTAACGGTCAACAAGTTCCAGAAGATATGCGTCATCCCGTTGCAAGAGATTTAATTGAGCAATGCGTCGCAGAATTAGAAGTTGAAGACGACGATTTCGAAGAACACAACGAAGCATGGGTGGCTCAAGGTTATGCTTAAACAACAAGATCAAGCAGCAGGAATTCGCAAAATGAACAAAAACAAACCCGTGCGCGTCATTGCTGTCGCAAGTGGTAAAGGCGGAGTGGGTAAAACCAATGTTTCTGTGAATGTGGGAATTTCGCTGGTGCAAATGGGGCAGCGTGTCGTGCTAATGGACGCGGATATGGGGCTAGCAAACGTTGATATTTTGCTCGGTGTGTATCCCAAATATAACCTGTCACACGTTTTGGCTGGGGAAAAAACGCTCGATGAAATCATGGTCACGTCGCCGTCAGGTTTGAAACTTATTCCTGGTGCGTCGGGTATTCAAAAAATGACCGAACTTTCGACCATTGAACAAGCGGCAGTAATTCGTGCTTTTAGCGAAATTGATCAGCAAATTGATGTGTTAATTGTAGATACCGCAGCGGGCATTTCATCTAGCGTGGTAAATTTTTCACGGGCTTGCCAAGAAATTATTTTAGTGGTTTGCGATGAGCCAACGTCTTTAACCGATGCGTATGCGTTCATTAAATTGCTCAATCGTGATTATGGTTGTAACCGTTTTCACGTTATTACTAACATGGTGCAATCGGCGCAGCAGGGCAGGGCATTGTTCCAAAAATTGAATAAAGTTACTGACAATTATTTAGATGTAACGTTGCAATTTGCGGGGGCAATTCCTTACGACGAGTATTTGCGTCAATCGGTGCAAAAACAAATGCCTGTGGTATTAGGTTTTCCACGCAGTAAATCCGCGCAAGCGATGAAAGCGATTGCTACAAAAATTGATAGTTGGCCACTCAAAATGCAAGCGGGCGGTTATATCGAATTCTTTATTGAACGCATGGTCAAATATGCACAAAAGGATTTAGCATGAACAGTCTAGCTCTCTCAGCATTAGAAAATCGCAGTATGCCTGCTTTAAATCTATCGCCACGTTTAATTAATCGAAAACTTAATATCATTCGACATGCTGCAAGCGTTGTAGAAAAACAAAAAGGACACGCCACTAACAAAGCTGTCGCCGAATATCTAGGCGTAAGCATTGACGAGTTCAATCATATTCTGCAAGATGCGAACACTTATCGTCTCTTTCAATCAGCACAGGAGGCAGCATGAGCGCGGTAGCCATGTATAGTTCTGTTCAAATCGGTGGTGGCATTGACGCACAAGTTATGCAACATGCGCCACTTGTAAAACGTATCGCTTACCATTTGTTAAGTAAATTACCTGATTCAGTGCAAGTTGATGATTTGATTCAAGCAGGTATGCTCGGTTTGTTAGAGTCCATGAAGAATTACGATTCCAGCAAAGGTGCAAGTTTTGATACTTACGCGGGAATTCGCATTCGTGGCTCAATGCTTGATGAAGTGCGTCGTTGTGATTGGGTTCCGCGTTCGGTTTATAAAAAATCACGCATTATTAGTGAAGCAATTCGTATTATTGAAAATCAAACAGGTGCCGCAGCAAAAGATGCCGATGTCGCAGAACATTTAGGCATCACACTTGAGGAATATAATCACATTCTGCAAGATTCAAGCTCTTGCCGTGTGTTCAGTATTGAAGAATTAGCGCAAACTGGTGATAATTACCTCGAAGAGTCTTCAGGCGTTGCCGAAGCACCACTCGAAAATGTCGCACGCGAAGGTTTTCAAAAAGCGTTAAGCCAGGCTATTGCAAGTTTGCCTGAACGTGAGCGGTTGATTATTTCGCTTTACTACGACGAAGAATTGAATTTGCGCGAAATTGGGAAAATTTTAAATTTGACCGAATCGCGTGTTAGCCAAATCAGTTCACAAGCGGTGATTCGCTTGCGTTCGCGACTTAGCGGTTGGCTAGATAATGATTAACACATAACACGTTTGTTGCCTTTTGGTCAGCGTGTTTTATTAACGCAATAGCAAGAGGCAAACGAATGGATATTTTAAGCATTGTTGGAATTATCGGCGCAATTAGCGCAATTTTGACAGGCATGACAATCGAAGGCGGAAATGTTAATTCGTTAATTAACTTACCCGCCTTTATTATTGTGTTCGGTGGCACGATTGGCGCGGCGTTATTGCAATCCCCGCTGAAATTAGTCAAAAAAGCTCTGCAAATGTTGCCCCGCATTTTTAATCCCCCTTCAAAAAATCTTGCTGAACAAAGCGAAAAAATTGTCGGTTTTTCAATGCAAGCTCGCAAAAATGGTTTGCTCGGTTTAGAACCGCAAATCGAACTTGAAGACGATCCTTTTATGCAATTAGGTTTGCAGTTGCTTGTTGATGGTTGTCCGCCTACT
>JAQTOT010000136.1 GCA_028713145.1 Methylococcales bacterium | reverse complement strand
TGAATTATTCTGGATATACGAGTAGTGGCGTTAAAGGCTATGCCGTTCTGTTCAATAATTCAGGCACTATGCTCACTTCTGCTAGTGGCACTAATCATTTTTCTGTGAGTAATTGGGGTAGTAATGATGGCAACAATGTCGTTTATCCCATGTCAAATGGAAATTTCTTAATTGTTCAACGTGATATTAGTGGCAGCACGGTAGCCGCTCAAACCAATACGTCCATTTGGTCACCTAGCGGTGCTAAACTATCAACGCCATCGTTTTTATCGAGTTATTATGACCATGTTTCGATTGATAGAGCCACCACTTCAAGTGGCTTTGTGGTGGCTTATGGGGATAATAGTGCTTATGACTCTGCTTATGCTCAGGCTAATTCCACCCACCATAATTTCACTGGCACATCTCCCCTTATTGCCAAAAAATACTCAACAAGCGGGGTTGTAACAGAAGGTCCAGTCACATTAGGTAATTACTATTACCACTATAATTTTGTTAACCCTTATGGCTATTGGTATTCCACTAATTATGATGGAGGTGTCTGGGCAGCCCCAAGCGTGAGTTCAATCTCGGGAGTGAGTGGAGGATATGGTTTTGTCATCAAAAACTACCTTAATAGCGATACGAACTATAGTATTACAGTCAAACTTTATGACACTGCTCCCCCTGATACTGCGCCAACATTCACAAACGCAACTACAACATTAACTGTTACCGAAGATGCCACCGCTACTGACATAAAAAATTTACTCACCGTTAGCGATACAAGCACTGGTCAAACTGAAACATGGTCACAAAATGTTGCACCTAGTCATGGAACACTTAGTTTTTCGGGGGCAACTGCCGCCTCTGGCACGACAAGTATTACACCTGGTGGAACGATTACTTATACGCCGACTGCAAATTATTCGGGAGCGGATAGTTTTACCGTTCAGGTTAATGATGGCATTTCAACAACCACACGCGCTATCTCTGTTACAGTTAATGCTGTCAATGACGCGCCTGTTTTAGCCGATACAATGGTTACGTTCTCAGCTGTTGCAGAAGATGCGAGTACACCTACTGGCGCAGTCGGCAGTTTAGTTTCAACATTGATTGGCGGCATAACTGATGTAGATACTAGCGCAAGCAAAGGGATTGCAATCACGGCAACCGATACCACTAATGGCACTTGGTATTATTCCACTAATAACGGTACAACTTGGATAGACGTTAGCACCGTTTCGACGAATGGCGCATTATTACTGGCTTCTGATGCGAATACACGACTTTATTTTAAGCCTAATGCGAATTACAACGGCACCATTACAAATGGCATCACGTTCGTAGCATGGGATCAAACCACTGGTTCAGCAGGCACAAAAGTTGACGTGACATCTAACGGGGGAACAACCGCATTCAGTACGGCTAGTGATACCGCTTCGATTTCTGTCACAGCCGTTAATGATGCACCGATATTATCTTTAACAGGTGCAAATGCTTACGCCGCGATTAACAATACGCCTGTTTCTATTTTTACCAGTGCGACAACCGTTTCAGATATAGAAGGGAATTACAACGGCGGAACATTAGTTGCGAGCATTTCAGCGAGTTCGCAAACGGCTGACAAATTGGCGTTTACGGGTTCTGGCATTACGATTTCAAGTGGAAATGTGGCGGTTAATGGCACGACAATCGGAACAGTTTCACCAACGACAGGTTTGACATCGAGTAGCACCGCGATGACGGTGACATTTAACGCGAATGCCACCAGCGCGTTAATTGAACAACTCGTTGAAGGACTGCAATTTTCAACTACCGCGACAGGTTCAGCGCGAACCGTTTCCGTGACATTAACCGATAACGGCACCGTGAATAGCGGCAGTGGCACACAAACCGCTGTCGTTTCAAGTATTTCAAACACTGCCCCGACGTTTAATAACGATGTCACGGGTACCGCAGGTACATTGGATTCCACGTTGCCCGTCAACGAAAATGCCACGCAAACCGATATTTCGAATTTGTTGGCTGTAACGGATGCAGACAGCGGACAAACCTTAACATGGTCAATTTCAACCGCTCCCACGAAAGGTACGTTAACGGGTTTTACCAGTGCTACAGGTATTAGTAATGGCGGCACAGTTACACCTTCTGGGCTTTATTACACGCCTACTTCAAATAACGTAGGCAGTGATTCCTTTGTCATTCAAGTCAGCGATGGTTTTGGTGGTACAAAAACCGTTACGGTTCCCGTTACGATTGCGAACGTTTTGCCTGTGCTTGGAAATAGCTTGTTACCAGCCGTTGCGGAAAACGCGACGTCTTTTGGTGTTACCGTTGGTACTGCAACGGCGACACAAGATACGAATGGCATTACTTACAGCATTGTCAGTGGAAATACAGGCAATAAATTTAGTATCGATTCCTCAACTGGCGCAATAACAACGCTAGCCTCATTGGATTACGAAACGCTTTCGCAATACGTTTTAACAATTCGAGCTACTGACGAAAGCTCTGCAACGAGCGATGCAACCTTCACAATTCCTGTGTTGAACGTTGCAGAAGCTCCTGTTAATACAGTTCCAAGTGCAAAAACAACCTTAGAAGATACACCACTGGTCATTACTGGCTTGTCGGTCACTGACGTTGACAGTGCATCGTTGACAACGGTTTTATCGGTTGCGAATGGCACGGGAACATTGAATGTTGCAAGCGGTTCAGGGGCAACGGTTACAAATACAAATACTGACACCGTAACAATTACAGGAACGCTAACGCAAATTAACGCGGCATTAGCGACTGTGACGTACACGCCAACAGCAAACGCGAATGGCAATTCGTATGCCACGCTGACAATGAGAACGTATGACGGCACAAGTTCAGCGGCTGATTTAGCAACGGCTGTCACTAGCACGGTTGCAATTAACGTTACTTCTGTTGTTGATGGACCATTAGTCATTTCAGGTGCGACAACGACAGCAGAAGACACACAATCTGGCGTAATTACAATTGCAAAAGCGGCTGTAGACGGCGCAGAAGTTACTCATTTCAAAGTGACGGATATTGCTAACGGCACGCTTTATAAAAATGACGGAACTCAGATTACTGACAACAGTTTCATTACAGCTGCCGAAGCGGCAAGCGTGAAATTTATACCGAATGCAGATTACAACGGGGCAAGTAGCACCATTTTCAATGTGCAAGGTTCCTTGAATAGTTCAACTGTCGGTTCGGAAGCAAAAACACCTGTCACAATGACGGTGACGGCGATTAATGATGCGCCTGTAATTAGCGATCTTGATGGTGATGGTTCTAATGCAAATGGGCATACTACAAATCCATTTATTTTAGGTGGTGCTGCCGTTTGGATTGATACACTAGACGCAAATGCCGCCCAAGTGACGGACATAGATAGTGCTGATTTTGACGGTGGTAATTTAACGATTGCTTACAACACTAGCGTTGCAGGTTCACTTAAAAATGGGAGTTTTTCGTTAGATACTTCAGGTGGTGTTACTTCTGGTGATTCAACCTCAAGTGATGGCGTAATTGCCGCTGATGAAATACTTTATTATGACGATGGCAATGGTGCTGTAGCCTTCGGAACAGTTGGCAGCAGTAGCAATGACGGACAAACTGGTCATCCGTTAGTTATTACTTTTGACGCAAAGGCAACGCCAAATCTTACGGGAGGTATTTCAAATGTAACGGCGTTATTGGAATATCTGACTTATACCGCGACAACAGAAACAGGCGACCGTGTTTTTGATGTGACAATCACTGATGGCGATGGCGGAACATCAGATATTTCAACCGTCACAATGACCGGAACGAATACAGCCCCCGTTTTAACCAGCGGAAACACTTACATCCTGACTTCAACGAACGAAGACACAAACTCTTCTGGCACATTAGTTAGCGCGATTGTTGATACAGATGTTGGCTATAGCGATGCAGATAATGATGGGACTTTCACACCAACTAAAGGCATGGCAGTCACAGCTACAACAGGCAATGGAGCGTGGCAATACTCAACTGACGGCACGAATTGGACTGGTTTTGGTTCTGTCAGTGACAGTGCGGCTTTGTTATTAAGTGCAACAACGCAAGTGCGTTACGCGCCTGATACTCACAATGGCGAAACGCCGAATTTTACCTTCCGCGCTTGGGATACAACAGACGGTTCAAATGAATTCGCAAAAGTAGATACCACAACAAATGGTAACACTACGGCTTTCTCTGCCAATACGGCAACTGCAAGTATTGTTGTTAGCTCGGTCAATGATGCACCATCGGGGGCTGATAAAACCATTACGGTAAATGAAGATACCGCTTACACGTTTGCAGCTTCAGATTTTGGTTTCTCAGACACCATTGATAGCCCTGCAAACACATTGAACCGCGTAAAAATAACGACTTTACCGAATACTGGAACATTGAAATTATCGGGCGTTGCAGTGACGGCGGGTGATTTTGTTTCAGTAGCAAACATTGCCAATTTGACTTTCACGCCAGCGGCAAATGCAAACGGTACGGGTTATGCGAATTTTACCTTTCAAGTCGAAGACAATGGCGGCACCAACAATGGCGGTGTGAATCTTGATGCAAGTGCCAACAACACGATTACCGTTGATGTAACGGCCATTGCCGACACGCCAAGTATTACCGATGCGTCAGCAGCCACCAATGCACAAAATGCTACGGGGTTAGTTGTTAGTCGAAATACCGCTGACGGCAACGAAGTAACGTATTTCAAAATCACTGATATTACGGGCGGTGCTTTGTTCCAAAATAATGGTTCAACGTCAATTGTTAATGGCGATTTCATTACGTTTGCTCAAGCAAATGCGGGATTGAAGTTTACACCAAGTAGTTCTACGGCAGGCACATTCAAGTTGCAAGCCTCTACGAGCAGCGTCGCTGGCGGACTGGGTGGCGATGTTGTGACGGCAACGATTACAGTAGGTGCAGGCGTAGCAAGTCCAACGATTAACGAAGACACTAATTCGGGGGCAATTGCTATTACGGGTAGTACGCAATACTACAAAGTAACATCTATTACAGGTGGAACGCTTTATAGCGATGCTAATTTTTTAACACCAATTACAGATGGTACTTTTGTTGATGCAGGAAGTGGAAACACAGCAACGAGTGTTTATTTTAAACCAAACCCAAATTACAACAGCTCGGCAGTAAGTTATTCAGCGGGGTTTTCAGTTCAAAGTGCAACAACAAATAATGTAGATAATAGTGGATTAACAGGTAGTCCATCAGCCTCAACTATTACCATCACCCCCGTTAACGATGCACCAACGGTAGCAAATGCGCTTGTTGACCAAAGTGTCAATGAAGGCAGCGCATTAAGTTACATTTTTGCATCGAATAGTTTTTCAGACATCGATGCTGGCGATACCATCTCTTACACTGCGACAAAAGCAGATGGTTCGGCATTACCAAGTTGGTTAAGTTTTGATGCTGCCAATCGCACATTTTCTGGCACACCAGCAAATGAAGATGTTGGCACGTTAAGCGTAAAAGTGACGGCTACCGATAGCGGCTTGGCAACGGTTTCGGATACGTTTGATATTGTTATTATCAACGTTAACGATGCCCCCACCGCCACGAATCTCAATGCCGCAGAAACGTATACCGAAGACACCGCATTAAATTTAACGGATATTGTTGTCAGTGATGTAGACAGTGCCAATGTTACCGCTACATTAACGTTGTCTGATACGGGAGCAGGAAGTTTCAATACCGCGACATCGGGAGCGGTAACGTCAACTTTCAATGCTGGAGTGTGGTCAGCGAGTGGGGCAAAAGCAGATGTTAATTCTTTATTAGCAGGGGTTAGTTTTACGCCAACGCTTAATTTCAACAGTAATTTTACTGTTAATACCAGTGTTTCAGATGGTACGGCTGCGGCAATAACAGGCAGTAAAAGTTTCACGGGAACCGCAGTGAACGATGCGCCAAGTTTTACGAAAGGGGTAAATGCAACCATCAACGAGGATGCGGGAGCGCAAACAGTTTCAAATTGGGCAACCTCATTGGCTAAAGGTGGCTCAGACGAAAGTGGTCAAACGTTAAGTTTCGAAATAACGAATGACAACAATACGTTATTCAGTTCTCAACCAGCAATAGACAGCAACGGACAATTAACTTATACCCCTGCTAACGATGCAAACGGTACAACAACTGTCACCGTAAAAATTAAAGATACTGGCGGAACGACAAATGGCGGTGTTGATACTAGCGCGGCACAGACTTTTACGATTACCGTTAATGCAGTAAATGATGTCCCCGTTTTCACCAAAGGCGCAGATCAAAGCGTTGCCGAAGATGCTGGTACACAAACCGTAACGGGATTTGCAACGAGTATTAGTAAAGGTGCGACAAATGAATCGGCTCAAACACTGACATTTAACGTTACTAATAACAACAATTCAGCATTTGCAGTTGCACCATCGATTAACGCTGCTGGCGATTTAACCTATAAATTCGCAGATAATTTCAATGGTGCTGTGACGGTTAGTGCAACGCTTAGTGATAATGGTGGCACATCAAATAGTGGTGTTGATACCAGCGCAGCACAAACATTTACTCTCACTGCAACATCCGTCAACGATTTACCTGTTATCAGTGCAACCACAACAACCTCTACTTTCACCGAAAGCGGAACAGGTGGCACAGCCGTTAATCTTTTAGGTGGCACGATTACCGTTAGCGACGTTGATAATACGGATTTCAATGGCGGCATTTTAAGCGTCAGCCTCAACAATTACGTTACAGGTGATGTTCTATCGATTGCGAACGGAAATAACATTGCATTAAGTAATTCCATTGTCAGTTATAACAGCAATGCAATTGCAACCATTAGTGGAGGTGCAGGAAACGATTTAACGATTACGTTTAATTCAGTTAATGCAACACCAACCGCTGTACAAGCATTACTCGGACAAATCACATTTGCCAACACCAGTGACGACCCAACCAACAAAGATACCAATCCAACTCGCGTAGCGACGTTAGTTCTCAACGATTCATTAGGAAATTCAACCCCGTTGAGCGCATCCATAACAGTAATGGGGGAAAACGATAATCCGACTGTTACCTTAACTGGCGGTAACGCAATTTATTCTGCTCAAAGTCCAGCAACGGAAATTGATACGGTATTAACGTTAGCCGACGTTGATAACACGACATTAAATCAAGCGACAATAACATTAAGTACGCCTCCCAATGGCAACGATGAAACGTTAGGATTAACGACTTCTGCAACAACTTTAGCTGGCGAAAAAGGTCTTACGATTACGCCATACAATGCAAGCACGCATCAATTAGTCATTAGTGGCAACGCTGCAATTTCAGATTATGAAACGGTGTTACATGGTGTGACGTATGTTAATGCGAAAACTACGCCCGATATGAATGACCGCACAGTCAGTTTTTCTATTCGAGATAGTGCGAATGGCAATACGACAACTGCGCCAAGTCGAACTATTTTTTATGACCGTCCACCAACACAACAGCACGATGTTGGCATTACGGTTAATCAAGGCGCGACGGGAACTATTACAACATCGTTGCTTCAATACACTGACTCGGTTACATCGCCAGTTATTTACACCATCGCAACACTGCCAACACACGGTTCGCTTTTTAAAAATAGCGTATTACTTTTAGCAAACGATACCTTTACACAAAGTGATA
>JAQTOT010000004.1 GCA_028713145.1 Methylococcales bacterium | reverse complement strand
ATTAAACGTGTGTGAGGCTTTCAACACCATTTCATACGCAGGCAAGGGCAAATCAGCGGCAATCAATTTTTGGCATTCTTGTTCATAAGTGTTGAAACATTCAAACAGAAAATCGACTTTTGCGTGGTCAAAATTAAACGCTGACATTTCCACTTCGTTTTGATGAAACACGTCACCGTAAGTCACCACGCCATGTGGCGTTTCTGTCCAAACCAAATCATAAACACTGTTCACGCCTTGCAAATACATGGCAAGACGTTCCAAACCGTAAGTGATTTCGCCTGTGACGGGGCGACATTCCAGCCCACCGACTTGTTGGAAATAAGTGAATTGCGTGACTTCCATGCCGTTGAGCCAAACTTCCCAACCTAAACCCCACGCCCCAAGCGTTGGCGATTCCCAATTGTCTTCGACAAAACGAATATCATGTTCAAGTAAATCAAAACCTAAGCGTTTGAGCGAACCTAAATACAAATCTTGAATATCCGCAGGCGACGGTTTGAGCATCACTTGGAATTGGTAGTAATGTTGCAAACGGTTTGGGTTTTCTCCATAACGCCCATCTGTTGGACGACGTGAAGGTTGTACATACGCCGCACTCCAAGGCTCAGGGCCAATAGCGCGTAAGAAAGTTGCAGGATGAAAGGTTCCCGCGCCGACTTCTAAATCTAGTGGTTGTAGCAGCACACAACCTTGTTCTGCCCAATAAGTTTGTAGAGCCAAAATTAGCCCTTGAAAGGTGGTTACTTTTTGATTTGTTGACACGATATTGACCGAAATTAAACGAAAAAAGATGCGAAATTATAGCCGAAAATAAGCTGACGTGGCGATTTAGCAAGTCGTTGTATAATTTCGCCACTCATTCTTTGGACACTTAAAACCATGTTAAAAAATACTCAAAATTTACTCGACCTTATGACGCAACTTCGCCATCCAGAAACGGGTTGTCCGTGGGATGTTAAACAAGATTTCGCTAGTTTAATTCCCTACGTTATCGAAGAAGCCTACGAAGTCGTTGACGCTATTGAACGTGAAGATTTAGACGATTTACGCGCTGAACTCGGTGATTTACTGTTGCAAGTCGTGTTTCATTCGCAAATTGCCAACGAACGCGGCTTGTTTTCATTTGACGATGTGGCGCAATCGATTGCCGACAAATTAGTGCGTCGTCATCCGCACGTTTTTGGTGATGCGATTTTTGAAACCGATGCACAGCGTCATGCGGCGTGGGAACAATCTAAAGCCGATGAACGAAAAGAAAAAAGTCCCGAATTAGAAAGCGTTTTATCAGGCGTTGCCCGTTCACTTCCCGCACTTTTAGAATGTGAAAAAATTCAAGACCGCGCCGCGCAACATGGTTTTGATTGGCAAACAGTTCCACCCGTTTTTGAGAAAGTTTTGGAAGAATTAGATGAAGTCAAAGAAGCTTGGGAATCGGGTAATCAAGTGCATATTCAAGAAGAAATCGGTGATTTGTTGCTGGTTGTGGTGAATTTAGCGCGGCATTTAAACGTCAATCCCGAACTTGCGTTAAAAGAAAGTACACAGAAATTTTCTAAACGTTTTCAATATATTGAAAAACAAGTCGCTACCGCTGGGCGTGTATTAAAGGATTATTCGTTAGATGAATTAGACACATTTTGGAACGAAGCAAAACGCGCGTAATTTAACGAGTTATGAATCTGCCTAGGTTTGCATTAAAATGAAGACCAATTTTTAACGTCAAACCTAGAAAAACATGACTACAAGACCTTCAAAAGACTTAGAAACTTTCCCCAATCCACAAACGGATCGTGATTACACCATCCGTTTTGATATTCCTGAATTTACTTGCCTTTGCCCAAAAACAGGACAACCTGATTTTGCGACAATTAAAATCGAGTACGTTCCTGCTGAATTGTGTGTCGAATTAAAATCGCTCAAATTATATATGTGGTCATTTCGTGAAGAAGGCGCGTTTCATGAAGCGATTACCAACCAGATTTTAGATGACTTAGTTCACGCGATTTCACCAAACTTTATGCGTGTTCGTGCTGATTTTTATGTGCGTGGTGGCATTTATACGAGTGTTGTGGTGGAACATCGCAACGAAGCGTGGATTGCACCTGAAGTTGTGACATTGCCTTAATTATGTTGCCGCCTAATTTTGCCGTCGCGCTCAAATACGAACTAGAAAAAGACAATGCGCCAACCGTGACGGCAAAAGGCGCACGTTTAAATGCCGAGCAAATTTTAAAAATTGCTCAGGAACACGACATCCCAATTTATAAAGACCCCGAATTGGTCAATATGTTGTCTAAAATTCCTTTGGGTGACGAAATTCCCGAAGAACTCTATCTCGCTGTTGCCGAAGTCATTGCATTTGCTTACGGACTCAGCGGAAAAACACTTGATTCCCCAAACTCATGACTTTAAAAAATACGCTCGTTGAATTCTCACAAACTATTTTGCCGCAACACACCTTGTCACAATTTGTGAGTAAATTTACGCATTGTGAAAACGTGACATGGAAAAACTTTTTGATTCGCCAAATTGCCACACGCTACGGCGTGAACTGGGACGAATCGATTACCCAAGATTTAAATGCCTTTAAAAGTTTCAATCACTTTTTCACTCGTGAATTAAAAGCGGGCGCAAGACCCTTAACAACTGAAAAAAATGCCATTGCAAGCCCTGCTGATGGCGTTGTCAGTCAAGCAGGAAAAATTGAAAGTGGTGATATTTTTCAAGCAAAAGGCAAAAGATTTACGGTCAGGGATTTACTCGGTGGCGATTTGGCTCGCGCTGAAAAATTCAACGACGGCGAATTCACGACGATTTATTTATCGCCCAAAGATTATCACCGTTTGCACATGCCGCTCACTGGCACGTTGCGCGAGATGATTCATGTACCTGGAAAATTATTTAGCGTCAACGGCGCAACAACGCAGGCTGTGAATGGTTTATTTGCAAAAAATGAGCGCGTCGTGGCAATTTTCGATACCGAAATCGGACAAGTTGCATTGGTTTTGGTCGGGGCAATTTTCGTTTCCAGTATTGAAACGGTTTGGCACGGTGTGGTTACGCCGCCAACGTGCAAAGAAATTCGCCGCTGGACTTATGACAACGACGCACCAACGCTAAAAATTGGCGACGAAATGGGACGTTTTAATATGGGTTCGACGATTATTGTGCTGTTTGAAAAAGACAAAATGAATTGGGATAGTAATTTTTTTGCAGGAAAATCTGTGAAGGTCGGTGAAAAAATCGGGCAAATTATTTGTTGAAAATTTTATTCTTGGTGTAACAAAACTTCGTCAATTTTTCAGGAGTAATTCGTATGTATCAAAAAGCTGCAAAACATCCACTATGTGCCAATTTACCTCCTATTAGTGATGAGGTTTTTACGTCCATGTGGGAAATTTTTATTCATATTGGCAAATTTTGGCAAAATTTGGATGATCCACAGCCGTTAAAATCTCAGCTTTACAGTTTCATGGTCAATCGTATCAACCTACGTCCGATTTATAACGACTATTACAAAATTGCAAAAAACGTTATGGATGAGCTGATTTTAGAATACGGAAACGACAAAGCTTATGAATTTTTATTCACCGATAACAATGCAATGGAATCACCACCTGAAACGCCTCTTGCGTTAACACGACAAAAAGTGGCTAATGAATTCATGGCATGGCAACTTGCATTAGGTGGTTTTAAATCATGGGGTGCGAAGAATTATTGTGGTTATATTGGTAGGGCTTATATACCTGATCAACCAGCTCCTTACAGAACATTTGAGGATAAACAATGAAAGTAGAAACATTGATAATAGGTTCTGGTGTTGTAGCGACAGCACTTGCACAACGCTTACTTTTGAAAAATCCTCACGCATCAATACTAATACTTGAAGCGGGAACTAAGGTAAAAATGCAAGATTCTGCAATCTGGCAAGATTACATTGTATCTGCGAAACTGCCTTACACTAAGTATTATGACGAATCCTATCCTGAACGAGATCATAAAGGTGAAAATGTTAGTCTTGGAAAAACTACCGTACCATTGAGAAATGCTCGTGTTTTTACTTATGGTGGGTCAACAATTCATTGGGGGGGATGGGCATTTAGATTAAAACCCGAAGATTTCAATCTATTCTCTAACACTGGGCAAGGTATGGATTGGCCATTCGGTTATGATGAACTTGAACCGTATTACAACCAAGCAGAATGGTATATTGGTGTTTCTGGTGATTCAAATGATACGACCGTTCCACGATCTGAAAATTACCCATTTCCCGCTTTTCCATACACCTTAGAAGATCAACCTATTGCAAAAGCCTTAAACTCACTTTGCATAGGTTATAGTCATGTACCGATAGCTAGACATGGCATAACAAACACTACGTCAACTCATGCTCCTTGCCAAACAACTGGCACATGCGATTATTGTCCCTTCGGCGCACGCTATTCTGCTAATAATTTCTTGAGTGATATGACAACTTGGAACGATTATCCAAACTTTCAAATTAAACTCAATTGTGTGGTAGATAAAATAATTATGTCTTCAAAACATCGTGCGAGTGGCGCAATGTTTTTTGATAAAGAAAACCGAAAATGGACAACCGTAGATGCGGATAAAGTAATTATTGCGGCGGGAACAATAGAATCTTCTAAGTTGTTGCAACGTTCTACTTCCGAATTTTGGTGTGATGGACTAGGGAATGATTATGACTTAGTCGGTCGTCATTTCATCACGCATCCGTATTTTGTTTTTTCTGGGAATATGTCTACTAACCCACTTGATTTACAGTCTGAAATGAATTTCCCAACACTTTGCACGCGTCATTTTGATAGCAAAGAAGAACAAGCTAAAGGTAAATTCATTCTGGTTAATCCGCCAAGTTCACCTTCAGTAGATTTGCTAAGTAAGATGCAATCTGGGAATAGCAGAGAAGACATCGATAATTACGTTAAGGGAAACAACGAAATTCAATTGCATGGCATGGTAGAAATTGTTGGTGATTTCAAAGACCGCGTTACTAACTTCAATCGAATTAACCACATGGGAATGATTGAAACAGCCATTGATTTTAGTCAGGCTGACGGATTTGACCAACGTATGCAAGAAATTCAAGAGCATGTTAAACGTATTTTTGAGACTATGTCAGCTACATTGTCAGGAAAACCCAATATATCTTGGCGTGCAGACCATGCGGCTTGCACATGCAGAATGAGCGACGATGAAAAAAGCGGTGTGGTTGATTCTAACTTGCAGATTCATGGTGTAGATAATGTGTATATTTGTTCCACTGCCGTTTTCCCGTCGTCTGGGGCAATAAATCCGACTTTAACGTTAACTGCGCTTGCTTTACGTCTTGGCGATTATCTAAACGGTACGTCTGCATATCATAATTGCGAATATTCAAAATAAGGGAGGAAAAACGTATGACTCTACAAAATCAAAAAGCTAACGTTTTAGCACAGTTACAAACGGCTTTTGAGGTGGAATTATCAACAATTCCGCCCTATTTGACTGCTCTTTTAAGTATGAAAAAGCATCAAAATCGAATATCTGCTAATTTGATAAGAAGTGTGTTCATGGAAGAAATGCTACACATGACATTGGTAGGGAATTTGATTTCTAGTCTTGGCGGAAAAGTTTGTTTGCAAAAACAAAATATCCCAACTTATCCGCTACGATTGGAATTTGAAGGCAAACGATTTAAAGATAGGGAATTCGATGTTAATTTGGAGGCGTTTTCTCCTCAAGCAATCAACATTTTCAAGCAAATTGAAATGCCCGCCAATTTCATATCTAAAACGTCAGTGCAAGATGAATCGCCAGAGGTGGAAATTCCAGGTATCACCATTGGTGAATTTTATAAGCAAATAATGGAATTATTGGAAAAGATGTGTTCGAAATTTCCAGAATCTGAGGTGTTTTGCGGCAACACAGATGATCAAATAAATGAAAGATATTATTGGGCTGGTGGAGGAAAACCAATTCTCATTCATTCGCTTGAAACGGCATTAGAAGCATTGAACGTCATCATAAAACAAGGCGAAGGTTCGCATGATTCGATTTTTGATGGTGATGAGACCTATTTTGAGCAACCAAATGAAATTGCCCATTACTTTCGTTTCAACGAAATTGCCTGTGGTCGTTATTATCAAGCTGGCGATAAACCAAAAGACCCGCCTTCTGGCGAACATTTTGAAGTCGATTATAAAGCCGTATTTCCTATCAAACGTAATGCAAAAAGTTCCGATTATCCAGTCGGCTCTCATTTGGCATCTCTAAATGATGAATTTAATAGTCAATACTCTTTAATGCTTTTCCAATTGGCAAAGGCTTTTAATGGCAATCCATCTATTTTATATGATGCGATTATCAATGGAATGCACAATATGACATCTATTGCTCATGAAATGATGAGTTTGCGTATTAGCGACAGTGATAATGTTCATGGCGCACCCAGTTTTGAATGGATAGAACCCATCGTTGGAATTTAAAGGTAAACAATTGCTTAATGACATTATATTGGCTCACATTAGTATCATTCATTGGAATGGCTGTTTTTTTTTCAGACGGCTTTGCAGAGACTGACAAATTTACAGATATTCCATTGGAGGAATTAGTCGATGTGAAAACCACATCGATTACCAAAATGCCAATGTCTCTCAATAAATCCCCTGTCACCGCTTATGTGATTTCGCAAGATGAAATTAGTCATAAAGGCTATCGTTTTTTGACTGATATTTTGAAAAATACCCCTGAATTTTATGTCACAAATTTAGCTTTTTCCGAAAAAGGCGTGAATGAGATTTACATTCGCGGCATTTTCGCTAATAACAAAATTACGGTGCTTGTTGACGGTAATAAAATCAAAGCACCGACGGGTGAACCTACGACATTTTACAATGCCTTGCCGCTCATCGGTGTCAAACAAGTTGAAATTAGTTTAGGTGCATCTTCATCCATTTATGGTGCGGATGCGATGCTCGCCACAATCAATTTAGTGACAACAACGGGGGGGGATTTAAACGGTTTGAAAATAAAAGCAACGGGCGGAACAGCCGATACGGGAGAAGTTCAAGTCGCCGCTGGAAAAAAAATAAATGAAGATATTAACGTTTCATTAACGGGAAGTTTTCATCATTCAGGCCAAGAAAATTTGAAAGAAAATTATCCTGAAATTTATGGCAAAGCTAACGTTTTAGATTTAACTGAACAAAATTCAAATCTACATTTCAACGCAAATTACAAAAGTTTACTCGTCAGTTATTACCGCACACAAACTCGAAATAACAATGTTCTTTCATTCAATCCTGAGTTTTATTCTGGTGTACCATCCATTTGGGAACCCACTAATCAAACTGCAAATGTCACTTATAATTTGGAAATCAATCCGTTTTGGCAGGCAAAATCGAGTTTAAGCTATGAAAGTACAGAATTATCAAAAGCCTCAAGTTTTAAAACAGGTCTTACGCCTGACCAAAATATGACATGGTTTGGTGAGGCAGCACGTTTTTCAGAAACACTTGCTTATCTCAAAGGCGACATCAATTGGCTAAGTGGTATCGAAGTCAGTGCGATGAATTCGTTACCCAGAAATCAATACGATGTACCCACTTTGCCAAAATATCACCTCAGGTATCAAAATTACGCTGTTTATACACAACTCAATTATGACATAACCGAAACACTCGCATTAAATGGCTCATTGCGAATGGATGCCGATTCTCGTTACTCTCCTGTTTTCAATCCTCGGTTTGGTTTCTCTTGGCAAGCAATGACAGAACTCCGATTTTTTGGCTCTATCGGAACGTCATATTTAGCACCGGCTCCGTCTTCAATGTATGAAACATGGAATATGCCAAGCGACCCCGCTTATGGTCGTCCTAATTTGAATTTGCGCCCAGAAAAAACCATGACGACAGAATTAGGTTTTAACGTTGAGCCATTTAAGGGGAATTCGCTCAAAATGTCGGGCTTTTTTACCGATGGTAAAGACCTTATAAGATTGACAAACGTAGGAAATCTTGGCTTTTGGGATAACATTGCAACGTCGCAAACGTATGGTCTTCAAATAGTCGAACGTCAAACATTCACGCGCGATTTGAGTGCAGACCTAAGTTATACATTAACTCAAGGACAGCAAGATGCAGAAAAATTAAATAGCATGGTAAATATCACGAATTCCCCCGAACACATGATAAAAAGTAATCTGCTTTACGCATGGGATAATTTCACTTTTCGTTTCACAGGACGTTGGTTTGACGATATTGGCACACATGAATCGAATAAAATTTACAAGGGGGATCAAATGCACGGCACAGCCATTTTTGATAGCAACATCCATTATGTGCAACCGATTCAATCGGCAGAATTTAGTGTGGATTTAGGCGTAAATAATTTACTTGATACGAAATATTATGTCGTGCCTTTGTATGACAGTTTTGGCGGTAGTCTGCCAGTTCAACCACAAGAAACTCGCCGAGTGTATTTAACTGTTGGTTTGTCATATTAAACCCATCATAATTACGCAAAAATGCTCACGTTTAAAATATGAAACTAAATCCCCTATTCTTATCATTGGTTTTTACTCAAGTCGTGTGCGCCGAAGGGCAATTTACTGACGTTCCGTTTGATCAGTTAATGGACGTGCAAGTCACCTCGATTACTAAAATGCCGATGTCGATTAACAAATCGCCTGTCACGGCATACGTTATTTCGCAAGACGAAATTTCGCGCAAAGGCTATCGTTTTTTAACCGACATTTTGAAAAATATCCCCGATATTCACCTTGCAAATTTAGCTTCTACCGAAAAAGCAGGCGTTGAAATTTACATACGAGGCATTTTTGCTAACGACAAAATTACATTGTTAATTGACGGTAATAAAGTCAAAGCACCAACAGGTGAACCCACTGCGTTTTATCACGCCATGCCGCTGCTTGATGTAAAACAAGTTGAAATTAGTTTAGGTTCTTCTTCATCCATTTATGGCGCAGATGCCATGCTTGGCACCATTAACATCGTCACGCAAAGCGGTAACGATTTAAATGGCATAAAAATTAAAGCCACAGGTGCAACGCGCGATACTGCCGAAGTGCAAGTCGCGGCGGGGAAAAAAATTAACGAAGACATTAACGTGTCTTTGTCAGGCAGTTTTCATAACAGCGCACAGGAAAATTTAAGTCAAAATTACCCAGAAATTTACGGCAAAACGCCTGTTGATTTAACAGAGCAAAATCACAACATTCATTTCAAAGCTAACTACAAAGATTTAACACTCAGTTATTACCGTATTCATAACAATGCAAATACCAGTTTGTCGTTTAATCCTGCGCCACCGATTAGCTATGATTATTCTGGTAAAGCGTTTTTTGAAACCGTTAATCAAATGGCAAACGCAACCTATAACTGGGACATCAATCCATTTTGGCAAGCCAAAACCAGTTTGAGTTATGAAAGTACAGAGTTGGCAGATGGTTCAAGTTATCGTGCTTGGGGCGCGAGTGCGCCAATTTCATGGCATGGCGATGCGATGCGATTCAATGAGACAGTTGCTTATTTAAAAGGTAACGTTAATTGGTTAACAGGTGTCGAATTGAGTTTTATGCACTCACAACCCAAAAATAGTGCGGATGCCAGTTCGTTAATTAAACATACGGATTACCAAAATTATGCCGTTTTCAGTCAGTTAAATTACGATTTAACAGAAACACTTGTTTTAAACGGCTCGCTACGGATGGATTCGGATTCACGTTATGATCCTGATTTTAATCCACGTTTAGGCTTTTCATGGCAAGCGTTAAACGATTTACGTTTCTTTGGCGCGTGGGGAACGTCTTATCTTGCACCATCTCCGTATTTAATTTATGAAACGTGGAATACGCCACAAGACCCTATTTTTCATCGAGCAAATTTGGGGTTGAAACCTGAGCGTTTGGAAACTTATGAATTAGGTTTAAATGCCCAGCCCTTCAAAAATAATGCGTTTAAATTGTCGGGGTTTTATAACGTTGGCACCGATATTATTCGCGTTGTGAATAACGTTTTTACAGGCAAACCCAATACAAACAATAATTTAGCGACGATTAAAACGTATGGTTTTCAAGTCGGAGAATCGCAAAACTTTGAAAATGGCATTAGCGCAGATGTGAATTATGTTTATACGCTAGGCAGACAAGATGCTGAGAAATTAAATAAGATGGTTGATGTCACGAATGTCCCCAAACACATGATTAAAAGTAATTTACTGTATTCACAGGATAAATTTACTTTCCGATTTACGGGACGCTGGTTTGATGATGTAGACTCACATGAATCGAATGTCATTTATAAGGGCAAATCTGCACACGGTGTGACGATTTTTGACAGTAACGTACATTATGCGTTGCCCCTGAATTCGGCAGAATTCAGTTTTGATTTAGGTGTTAATAATGTGTTTGATACCAAGTATTACACCGTGAATTTGAACGATAGTTTTGCTACGATTCCTTTGCCTGACGGCAGTGCGTTAAGCGGTGGCTTGCCACGTTTACCACAAGAAACTCGCCGAGTATATTTCACCGTTGGTCTTTCATATTAAACGCTAGAATGCTGAATATAACTGGCTGCGAGAATACTTTTCAAACAACGCGAATTTTTCGCATAGTATGCGCGTTCGTGTTGTTTTTGCGACTTTGCTGTTTTTCACCTGTTTTTGCTTTTGCAGATACCGAAGTCGAGCGCACAGAAAAAATCAAAATTGCCTATTTATTTCATTTCAGCCAATTCACCGAATGGGCAACAAAACCGTCTGTTTTTACTTATTGTGTTTATGATGACGCGCATTTTGGTCAATTACTAAAACAAGCCTATGCGGGAAAAATGATGAGTGGTTTGCAAATTAGTGTGCAAACGGTAGACGCACAGGCTAATTTCGACGAATGCCAGTTACTTTATTTTCCAAATGTGGTGCCAGCAGATGTATTAGCAACGCTTCGTAAAAAATCGATTCTCACCGTTGGCGAACAAAAAAATATCCTTGATCAAGGCATCATTTATTTGTTTGAAGATAACCAAAAAATCCGCTTTTTTATCAATAATTCTCAAGCTCTTTTATCAGGCTTAAAAATTAGTTCTCAACTATTAACTTTGTCAAAAGAGCCGCAACCATGATGTTTAAAGATTGCTCGATTAAAACAAAGTTAATTTTCATTACCGCGTTAAGCAGTATTCTTGCGCTTTTGGTGTTCAGTTTAATTTTATTCACTTACGAAATGACTTTTGCAAAGCGTGATTTGATTCACAATTTGCAAACACAAGCCGAAATTATTTCTGAAAATAGTTTAGCTTCACTTGCGTTTATGGATGATTCTACGACCCGCAAAACGCTTGGTGCGTTAAAACATAATCCTGATATTTTGTTCGCAGGACTTTATAACGCGCAGCAAGAGCTGTTAGATGCTTATCGAAATGGGCATTACACAGGTCAATTGATTGCTGAAAATGATTTATTAACCCTGCCCCCGCAAATTGAGACAGCAGATTTTATACAAATTACGCAGCCTATTGATTTGCATGGTGAATTACTGGGCTATTTAGTTTTACGTTCAAGTTTTGATTCCTTTAACAAAAAGTTGTTGGATTTTACTTTGATGTTACTGAGTGCTTTTGGTGTCACGCTTGCGCTCGCACTGTTATTGTCGTTGAAATTACAACGCATCATTTCAACGCCAATTATCAGAATCGTTAATTTCATTCATAGCGTGACAAGTGCAAAAAGCTACAATGTGCAGGCAATTAAAGAAAACAATGATGAATTTGGACGTTTAGTTGATGCGTTTAATGAGATGTTGCGTCAATTGAATTTAAGTTTTCAACAACGTGATGAAGCCGAGCAAGCCCTTTCGCACCATTTAAAGCATTTGCGAGAAATTGTTGATGAACAAACACTTGATTTACAAAAAGCTCTAAACGCTGCGGATGCGGCGAGTCATTCAAAATCTGACTTTTTAGCCAATATGAGTCATGAAATTCGCACGCCGATGAATGCGATTATGGGATTGACGCAATTAGCACAACGAACGGAATTAACAGAAAAACAACGCGATTATTTGGAAAAAATTGAAACGGCAGCACAAGCATTACTTGCCATTATCAATGACATTTTAGATTTTTCTAAAATTGAAGCGGGGAAAATGACGATTGAAAGCACGCCTTTTTCACTTGATAAATTACTGATTGATTTGCTTGATATGCTCAAAATTCGCGCCGAGCAAAAAGGGATTTCGCTGAATTTCAAAGTGGCTATCAATACACCACATTATTTTATTGGTGATTCATTGCGTTTAGGACAAGTTCTACTCAATTTGCTAGGGAACGCGGTGAAATTTACCCATAAAGGCGAAGTCATGATGTCTATTGAGCCAAGAAATGTGTTTGAAAATGAAGCCGAATTGTGTTTTTGCGTGTCTGATACGGGCATTGGCATGAACGAAGAACAATTGAATGGCTTATTTCAACCCTTTTCACAAGCCGATACCTCAACAACGCGCAAATATGGCGGAACAGGATTAGGTCTTACAATTTGCAAACAATTAGTGGAATTGATGGGGGGGGAAATTCAAGTGAGCAGTGAAGAAGGACAAGGCAGCACATTTACGTTTAATGTGTTATTGCCACGTTGTGTAGAGGGATTAGAAATGTTCAATGAAACTGAAAAAACATCAAGCGATTATCCTACTTATCACACGCAACGCATTTTACTTGTTGAAGATAATGAAATAAATCAACAAGTCGCACTTGAACTATTAACGTCCATGGGACTAGAAGTTAGCGTTGCAAATAATGGACAAGAAGGTTTAGCGCGTGTTTTGAGCGAAAATTTTGATTTAGTGTTGATGGATATTCAAATGCCTATCATGGATGGTTTGAGTGCTACACGCTTAATTCGTCAAGAAAAACATCTGCAAACTCTGCCCATTATTGCCATGACGGCGCACGCGATGATTGGCGATAAAGAAAAAAGTTTGGCGGCGGGTATGAATGATCATTTAACCAAACCCATTGAAATCGATAAATTGGTCAGTATTTTAAACCGTTGGTTAACGGTAGATTATGAACTCAAACCCATTGAAAAAAAGATCGTTCACTGGGATTTATTGCCAACCGATTTGCCACCGTTTGATTTAGCAAAAGCCTTAAAATTCACAGGTGATGACCCTAAATTATTGCATCAATTATTACTTAGTTTCGTGCCTCGTTATCAAAATGCCATTGCCGAATTAACGCAATGGATTAGTGAGAAAGATTTTTTTCATGCCGAGCATTTAGCGCATTCACTCAAAGGCGTTGCAGGCACGCTTGCCGCACAAGAATTACGCGCCGCCGCCGATGCACTTGAATTTGCCTTACATTGTGAACAATATGAAAACATTGAAACCTTATTAGCAGAACTCGCACGCACGCTGACTATCGCGCTAAATGCCATTACCTTGTTACCACCAATCTCCGTCGAAAACCCAGCAATGGAAAATGAGCTTGATGACATTGAATTTTCCAAACTACTCACCCAATTTAACGTCGCATTGCGTAGTAATCACTTCAATGCCACTGAATTATTTGAACAAATAAAAGGTCATTTGATACACAACGGGTTGCGCGAGGAAACGCAGCAATTAACAGAATGGTTAGACCAATTGGATTTTCAATCCGCATTGCCTGTGTTAGATAAAATTACATTACATTTTTTGAAAGGAAACAATGATGAATGCTGAACCAATCAGGCAACGCATTTTGATTGTCGATGACGATCCAAACAACATTCGTGCGCTCGCCGCCATTTTTGATAATGAATATCACATTTTGTTTGCAACAGATGGCAAACAAGCATTGCGCGTAGCGATGCAAGAAAAACCCGATGTGATGTTACTTGATGTGATGATGCCTGAGATGGATGGTTATCAAGTATGTCGATTGATGAAATCCGACCATTTAACCCGTGACATTCCGATTATTTTTATCACAATAAAGTCGCATACAGATCATGAAATTTTAGGTCTTGAAATGGGCGCAGCTGATTATATTTGCAAACCTTTTTGTGCCGCTATTGTTAAATTGCGGGTTTCCTACCAAATTGAACTCAAATGCGCTCGTGAAAAATTATTGCAACTTGCGATGACGGACGGTTTAACAGGCGTGGCTAATCGACGTAAATTTGACGAACAGCTCACACAAGAATGGCAACGTGCGACGCGCATGCGGCAATATCTGTCAGTTGTGATGATTGATGTTGATTGGTTTAAAAATTACAACGATTATTACGGACATCAAGCAGGTGATGATTGTTTGCGTGAAGTGGCGAATTTGCTCATTCGTAGCGTCAAACGCAGTAGTGATTTAGTTGCAAGGTACGGTGGTGAAGAATTTGGGTTGATTTTACCGATGACAGACGGAAAAGTGGCGTTAAAAATTGCTAATGCCCTGTGTCGTAGCTTGAGAGAATTAAACTTGCTGCACGCTGAATCAAACATTGGAAGGCTAACATTGAGTGCAGGTGTTGCAGTAGAAATACCATCCAAAAATAAAACAGCAGAAAAATTAGTTCAACACGCTGACCTAGCGCTTTACACGGCAAAAAATCAAGGTAGAAATCAAGCCGTGTTATATGAACCAACAAACAATTAGAGGTGTTTTAACGCGCTAAAAACGGCTTCGTAATCAGGTTCGTGAGCAAGTTCTGAAACGAGTTGGGTATATAAAATTTTATTTTGCTCATCAATAATTACAATCGCTCTTGCTGTCAAACCCGCTAATGCACTGTCACTGATTTGCACGCCGTAATCGGTTGCAAAATGGCTTCGAAAGCTCGATAAGACCACAATATCATCCAAACTTTCAATTTCACAAAAACGACATTGTGCAAATGGCAAATCTGCTGAGACAACTAAAACGACCGTATTTTCTAAATGAGCGGCTTTTTGATTGAATTTACGCGCAGAAGCCGCGCAAGTTGGCGTGTCCAAACTGGGAACAATGCTTAAAATTTTACGTTTTCCCGCATAAGTGTCTAACGTGACATCGTTAAGTTCGATATTGGTCAGTGAAAAGTTCGGTGCATCACTACCGATTGCAGGCAATTCACCACAAGTTTGAATCGGGTTGTTTTGAAAAGTAATCGTTGCCATAAAAATCTCTCGTCTTGAAAATCAAATTGTCACGAATTTTAACCCAATCAGCACCAGTAATACCGCTAAAATTGGACGTAGAAAACGCTCTGGTAATTTTGCACTCAGCAAACTGCCAACCCAAATACCTGGTAATGAGCCGATAAGCAAACTGCCTAGCAAAATAAAATCGACATTTCCAAGCATCCAATGTCCAAAACCCGCGACTGCTGTTAAAGGAATGGCGTGCGCTAAATCTGTGCCGACCACTTTTACGGTGAGCATTTTAGGGTACAAGAATAGTAGAACAATTGTTCCTAATGCACCTGCACCAACAGAAGTAAGCGTGACTAAAACACCCAGTACCGCACCGACCAAAACGGTTGCAGGAATTTGCCAACGATTGAATCGTCCACGTTTAATTTCGTCAATTTTTTCATCTTGTTCTAATTCACTTTCGGTTTCTTCTTCAACATCGGCAATGGCAACGACATTTACCGAATTTTTTTGATTACGGTGAATCAAAATGCTGCGAACTAAAATCGAAAAAGCCGTGAGCAATAATGCAACCCCAAGTGTTGAGGTAATCATGCTGGTGGTTTCTTTACCAATGCTTGCAAAGTGATTTAAAACGAACAATGTCGCCACGGCAAAGGGCAAACTACCCAGCGATAACCAACGCACAATGCGCCAATCTACTGAACTGTGTTTGGTATGATGAACCCAAACACCACCTGTTTTTGTCAACGCGGCAAATAGTAAATCTGTTCCAACCGCTGTGGCGGGTTTAAAACCGAATAAAAAAACCAAAAGCGGTGTCATAAGTGAGCCGCCACCCACGCCCGTTAATCCGACTAATACGCCAACCAGCAAGCCTGAAACGATATAGCCACCGAGTAAATGCAAATCCATGAAAGCCTCTGAAAATGTGTTGAAATCTGTTTATGTGAAGAATCGTAGATAAAACTTGCAACAAAGGAAAATGCTATTTTTCGATGCTCTTATCTAAAAATCAGAATTCCCCCTTTTTTCTTAGTTAGATTTCATCAGGTCAAGTGCGGCACTAACGACCGCTTTTTGCTGTTCTACATGTACACGAAAATTTCCCACCGCAGGCGCGGCAGAAGCTTCGCGTCCTGCATAAATCATTGGAATGCCAGCGGGTAAATTATCCAAAAAATGATGATTTGAGTTGTACCACGCGCCTTGGTTTTTCGGTTCTTCTTGGCACCAAACAAATTCTTTCAAATTTTTATAACGCGCCACTTCAGCTTTAAATAATTCTTCAGGGAAAGGATAAAGCTGCTCAATTCGTGCAATCGCAATGTGCTGTAAATTTTCTTCTTGGCGTGTTTCGAGCAAATCATAAAAAACTTTGCCCGCACAAAAAACCAAACGAGTGACGTTTTCATCGTCAATTTCAGATTCGCCTAAAATCGGATGAAATTGCCCGTTTGTTAATTCATCGAGTATTGAAACAGCGAGTTTATGACGTAACAAACTTTTCGGACTCATCACAATTAGCGGTTTGCGATATTTCCGAAGCATTTGCCGACGTAATAAATGAAAAATTTGTGCAGGTGTTGTGGGACTGCAAACTTGGATATTTTGCTCGGCGCAAAGCTGCAAATAACGTTCTAATCGCGCCGATGAATGTTCAGGGCCTTGCCCTTCAAAACCGTGTGGTAACAGCATCACCAGCCCACACATTCTGCCCCATTTCGTTTCGCCAGAACTGATGAATTGGTCGATTAAAACCTGTGCGCCATTCGCAAAATCGCCAAATTGCGCTTCCCAAATCACCAATGTATTCGGTAGCGTCGTGCTGTAACCGTATTCAAAACCCAAAACACCCGCTTCCGACAACAGCGAATCGTAAATCTGTGCGTTACCTTGTTCTTTGTGCAAATACTTGAGTGGTGTGTAAGCGCGATTCTCATTTTGGTTATGCAAAACTGCGTGCCGATGTACAAACGTGCCGCGTCCGACGTCTTGACCTGTTAAACGCACATTAAATTTATCTAAAAGCAACGTGGCATACGCCATATTTTCTGCAAAGCCCCAATCAAGCGGCGCAGTTCCCGCCATCATTTCAGCACGATGCTCCATCACTTTGGCAACGCGCGGATGAATTTCAAAGTTTTCAGGCAAATGTAAAAGTCGCTCCGAGCAATAACGCAACGTTTCTAATTTCACACTCGTTTCACATGGCGTTGTCCAATGCGCGTGTAAAAAAGGATGCCACTGTGCGCTGTACGAATACTTCAAATGCGAAACAGGACGTGACACACAATCGCCTGCTTCTAAACGTTGCTGATAATCGTCAATTTCTTTTTGAACCTCAGCGGCATCAATTACGCCTTCGTTAATCAATTGTTGTGCGTAAATTTCGCGCGTAGTTTGCCGAGCGCGAATTTTTTTGTACATCAACGGCTGTGTCATTGCAGGTTCATCGGCTTCGTTGTGACCTAAACGGCGATAACACATCAAATCAATCACCACATCACGATTGAATCTAACGCGAAAATCTAATGCGAGTTGTGTCACAAATAAAACCGCTTCGGGGTCGTCGCCGTTCACATGAAACACAGGTGCTTGAATCATTCGCGCCACGTCGGTGCAGTAAAGCGTTGAGCGTGAATCTTGTGGATTGCTGGTAGTAAAACCAATTTGATTATTGATAACAATATGTACCGTGCCGCCCGTATAAAACGCGCGGGTTTGTGACATATTGAGCGTTTCCATAATGATGCCCTGCCCTGAAAACGCCGCGTCACCATGAATCAAAACGGGAATGACTTGATTGATACCGTTTTTGCCTGCTCGGTCTTGCCTCGCTCGCACCGAACCTTCGACCACAGGATTGATAATTTCCAAATGTGACGGATTAAACGCTAACGTAATATGAACGCTGCCGCCTTCGGTTTGTACATCCGACGAAAATCCCATGTGATATTTCACATCACCGCTGCTCACACCTTCTGAAAGCGGCGACGTGCCAGCAAATTCGTTGAATAAAACCGTTGGATTTTTGCCAAAAATGTTCACCAAAACACTTAAACGTCCACGATGCGCCATGCCGATAACAATTTCTCTCGCGCCTTTTGCACCCAAGCCTTGAATTAACTCGTCTAAAATCGGAATCAACGATTCACCGCCTTCAAGCGAAAAACGTTTTTGCCCCACAAATTTGCCATGCAAATGCGTTTCGATGCCTTCTGCGGCAATCAGTTGTTTTAAGGTTTGGCGTTTTTTTTCAGCCGAAAGTCGTTGTTTTTTTAAAGCAAAATCGTTGTGTTCTAAACGATTGATAATCCAGCGGCGAGTTGCGGTATCAACAATGTGCATAAATTCTGCACCCACACTGCCACAATAAATATCTTCCAGATTCGCCATAATTTCACGCAACGGCGCATAAACATTTCCTTGCAAAGTTCCCGTATCAAACAACGTATCCATATCCAGCGCAGATAAACCGTAATAACTGGGGTCTAAATCGGGCGGCATAAAAGCCGATTTACCGAGCGGATTATTATTGGCAATTTGATGACCGCGAACACGGTAATGATTGATTAAACGCGAAACAGCCGATTGTTTTTTAACGCTTTCTTCGGTGAAACCTTGTAGTTTTTTGAGGCGATTTTGGGATTTTTGGGCAAGCTGCGCGAAACGTTCAATAATCGGGCTGTGAGCAATTTCATAATTTCCCGCTTGTTGAAACTCACGGAATTTCGCTTGCCAACTGGGTTCAACAGATTCGGGATTATCCAAAAAACGTTCGTAAAGCTCCTCGATAAAACCTGCATTGCTGCCGTAAAAACTCGACGAATCTTGAAAAAATGTCCGTAAATCGTTCATGAAAAAAGCCCGCTTGCGGTGAAAATTGAAAGGCGGCTATTGTACCTGATTGCTTTCAACTCTCACACGCCACGCGGGCTTTGGAATGTAAAACGACGATTTATTGGCTTATGTGACGCGGTGTTTAAAGCAAATCCCCCAGCCTTTCAGGCTGCCCCCTTCAAAAAGGGGGCGAAAGATTGAAAAGAGAATTTTTGATGTTAATGGTTTTCCCCCTTTTTGAAGGGGGAGCGGCGATAGCCGCAGGGGGATTTGCTTTTGTACTGCGTAACATCAGTTATTGAAAAACCGTTACATCTTGTGGTTTTTCAAGTGGAGGCATGGCATTTGGATTTTGCCTTGAATCGAAATTTTGATTTGATTCACTTGGAC
The DNA here is from genome assembly GCA_028713145.1 of Methylococcales bacterium. Lineage (GTDB taxonomy): Bacteria > Pseudomonadota > Gammaproteobacteria > Methylococcales > Methylomonadaceae > UBA10906. The sequence goes on along the minus strand of JAQTOT010000004.1, from coordinate 14,920 downwards.
TTCGGTCAAAAACTTGTTCTTCAAGTTGTCTAAATACGTCTTGCCCTAAACTTTTCGACACTTGCGACACGACGGCGGCTCGATTTGGCGTAGCTAGCGAACCAGACGATAACATTTTCGTATCTTGCCCTTCACCTGTGGCACTAAAACTCGCCACGATTTCGTACGTTTTGGTGTTAATCAAGCTAAATTCAGCCGTGAGCGTTAAATTCAACACAAAATTCATGTTGCTGTCATTGACAGAATAAGTGCTGCTGTTAAAGCTCAAATCGCTCAAACGCCCAAACAAAACATAATCCGCTTTGGGAAAATCGCCTTTTTTAATTCGGGCAATGATGTTGTAGACCGATTCATCTTTTTTCGTGGGCGCAGGTTTTGCCTGAACTAATTTGAACTGACGTGAGTTAATTAACTCGCCTTTAATGTCACCCGTGAATTTTTTCAGTTCACCATGCTCAATATACGAAAAATTCTTTTCCGATTCGTGATAATCGGTTTTATCACTCTCGCTCGAACGGTTGAACGATTCGGACGACTTGCTACTGTTGTGATAATCAATCGTGTGAACATATTGCTCAATCGTGTCCGAATACGCTAAATCCGTCACGGCAATCGACTTTGCCATGACGGGATTCATAAACAGTAACCCTGCAAAAAATGTCGCTAAAATTTTCATGATCACGACCTAAAACATGGAACGTTCAGAGGTTTTACGGATTTCTTTTTCTTCCGTCCAAACGATTTCGCTTGAATCTAAATCTTCAAGCGTCAAATTGAGGATGTAATCGATGTTTTTAACATCGTCAGCGCGTTTCACAATTGAGGTAATTTCACCGTAAAGCGAGTATTTCGCACCTTCGGCATTGCCCATTTTTACCGATTTAGAGGCTTTATAACGTCCCGATTGTCCTTGTCTTTGTAATTCGGTCAAAGCGTGTGATTCATCGGCTTTATCCCCCATAAAACGTACGGCTTGTGATTTTGAAAGTTGGGTACGAATTTTTAACGCAATGGCTCGCGTATCAATGTGTTCGCTAGTTTTGTTTTTGATGTCAGAAATCGTGATAGTTGGTTTTTGTTTGCTGCCTGCGATTAAGGGGCTGGTTAACAGCGAGGTGGTCATTTTTTCTGCCATCATTTGAAAATCGGTCAAACCAATTTCATTGGTCAGCGTTTCAGCCGCTTTTGTGTCACCGTATTGCACATTTCCCGCAGAATATGCAGGTTGATTCGTCGCGCAACCTGTTGCGCCGAGCGTTGCAGTCAATACGATTGCTAAACCTGAAATTTTTGTTTGCGTTGTCATGAGTTGCTCCTAGTTATTTTCTTTAAGTTCAATTTTGAAGTCGGTGGCTTTTTTAGAGGTTGCAATGCCTTTGATTCGTTGCGCTTGCGACGGACTGAGATTTAACACTTTCCAACTTTCTTCGTTGCCTGCTTCCATTCCGCTTCTGTCGCGCCACTGAAAACGATATTGAAACGAGGTGTAACTGCTGGAGTTATTGATAAATTCTGCTTCCACAGTCATAAAATCATTTACGGGAACAGCGCGTAAATCGCCAAGCGAAATATCCGATAAGTCATTCAAAAAAATCAATTTTGATGCCGCAGAACCTGGTGCGGGTGGCAACGGTGTAGCACAACCTGCAAGCAAAATAGGAATCAATGCCACGCGGCAAGATTTTAAAAAAGCGTTTTTGTTCATGTTGAAATCCTCAAAAAATGTTAAAAAATTGTTTTATAAACCCGCTTGCAAGTTATAAATCGAATTACCAATGACTCGAATTGGCACCACAACGTGTTTGCCTGAAACATTTACGCTTACTTCTTTTATGCCTTGTGAGGTTTGAATTTTCACCGTCGTTTGCCCTTCGGGAAGTTTCACTCGCGCAATCGTGATTTCTGACGGCAACAAGCCCCAAGTGCGCTCATCCGCTTGTTCGGTCGCCACATTCACCGCATTCACAACTAAACCTGCAATCAAGTTTTGATTATAAACCGCTGCTTGTGCGCCACCTTTTACCGCAGCGCGAATGGCGGCGCGAACCATAATCCAAGGCAAATTATCTTTTAGCGAACGGCGCGATAAATTTTCGATGCTCGCAATCGTGGTTAATTGCGTGGTCGAATTATTTGGCAACGTAAGCGAAATCGCTCGGTTTGCTGAAATTGGATTTGTTTCTAAAACAGGAAATGAAATTGGCACAATGCCCGCATAAGGAATTGGCAGCGGAATGAGAATGGATTTTTTGAATGGGGCAACGCCTGTTTCCACAACAAATAACACATCACTTTCGATTGATGGTGCGATAAATGGTGACGTTTTAGCTGGTGTGGCAATCGGTGCAACAGCAATTTTTGGGGCAACTTTTTTCGATTTTTTGCTCGCTTTCGACTTTTTTGTTGATGCTTTTGCAACAGGTAATGGTGCAGGTTCGGAAACCGTCGTAGGAATTAGCGGCGTTGCTAAACGCTTATCGATGCCTGCTAAACTGTCTTTTAAAATGCTTAAACTCGGTTGCAATTCAATTGCTGTGCGATAACTTGCAGTTGCTAAAGCGGTTTCGCCTGCCGCTTCATATAAAAAACCTGATAAATAATGACTAAACGCATTTTGATAGCCATTTTTTAAATTGGTGACATCGGGATTATTTAATGAGGCAATCGGATAGCCGTTTAATTCTTCAACATTGGTTTTATAGCCTTTTTGTTTTGCTTCGTTTTCCGCTTCATCAATATCTTTTTCGTGTTGCCGTTTAATTAAATCTTCGCGTTCCCACGTTTTTTTAATTTCAACCAGCGCGTCTTCGGTTTTTCCAGCCGCTAAATAGGCAAGCGCAAGACGTGTTGACAGCATCACTTTTTCATAATCTTCACCATCATAACGACGTAATTTGTCATTCACGACAGCAGAACCCATTGCACCACCGACTTTGGAACCTGTAATTTTGGCTTCATTTTCCCATTGCGCGATGAGTTGGTCAGCTTGCGTCCACGTTGCAATGGTTTCGGGATACAGTTTTTTTAGACGTTGTAGCTCGCCTTTTTCCATGAAATATAACAAATCTTTATCTGAACCCGTTGTTGATTCATGTTGCGTGAGAGCTTGATCAACTTGACCTTGAGCGACACTGGAAACGAGCGTTGCTGTTTCTGAATTGTAAGACCTAAATGTGGCGCAACCGTGCAAAGATAAAACAGTTGCCATCACGGCATAAATTCTTGTTCGTTTCATAAGCGAGCTTCCTTCTTGTATTTGTGAGGTTTGCGATTATGTTCTAATTTTCTGAGCTGGCGCAATAAAATTGTGAAATACCATTAACATCAAGTTCGCTTATAATTCGCGCTTTCTTAAATTCAAAAAAGGTAAAACATCATGACTGAAAAATACACCGCGCCAATCGCTGTTGAACTTGAAGCTGGCAAAACTTATAGCTGGTGCAGTTGTGGCTTGAGTGGCGAAATGCCACTTTGTGATGGCGCACATAAAACGGCTGAAACCGATAAACGCTCATTAAAATTTGTCGCCGAAGAAACCAAAACCGCTTATTTGTGTGCGTGTGGAAAAACAGGCAACGCGCCATATTGCGACGGCACGCATTCACGTTAGGCGCAAAAATGGCAACCGAAATCGAACACAAATTTTTACTCAAAAGCGATGATTGGCGTGCAAATGTCAGTCATCAAGCCATTTATAAACAAGGTTATTTAAGCTCACAGCCAACCAGTTCCATTCGGGTGCGAATCAGTGATAAACAAGCGTGGCTCAATATCAAAAGTGCAACCATTGGCACGCAACGCAGCGAATATGAATATGAAATTCCACTTTCTGACGCGCAGGAAATTTTAGAAAACTTGTGTTTGAAACCTGTCATTGAAAAAACACGTCATTTTGTAAAACACGAAAATCATTTGTGGGAAATTGACGAATTTGACGGTGAAAATGCAGGCTTAATCGTTGCAGAAGTTGAATTAGATGCAACGGATGAAACTTTTTCAAAACCTGATTGGCTTGGCGCAGAAGTTACCCAAGATGTGCGTTATTACAATAATAATTTAGCCAAAAATCCTTATAGCCAATGGCGCGTCGATGCTTGAAACGGAAGGTAAATCACTAGACCCCGCCGATTGGACGGCGTTTCGAGCGCAAGCACACAAAATGCTTGATGATATGCTCGATTACACGCAAGGTTTGAATGCTCGTGCGGTTTGGCAACCTATGCCTGCTGAAGTTCAAACGCATTTGCGTGGCTCGCTCACCGAAAAAACGCTAGGCGATGCACACGTCGATTTCATGCAAAACATTTTGCCTTACGCAGTCGGTAACACACATCCACGTTTTATGGGTTGGGTTCATGGCGGCGGCACACCTGTTGGCATGGTGGCTGAAATGCTTGCCGCTGGCTTGAATGCAAATTTAGGTGGGCGTAATCAAGCTCCTGTTGAAATTGAACGCCAAGTAATGCGCTGGGTGCGTGATTTATTTGGTTTCCCTGAAACGGCTAGCGGCTTGTTTGTCACGGGAACATCGATGGCAAATTTGATTGGCTGCTTGTGTGCAAAATCACAAGCTAATGATGCTGAAAATTTAACCGCTTACACTTCAACTGCCGCACACATCAGCGTCGCACAATCACTCGATATTTGCGGCATTGGCAAAAATGCGCTGCAAAAAATCCCTGTCAATGAAAATTACGAAATGGATGTTTTGGCCTTAGAACAAGCCATTATTTCGGATAAAAAAGCGGGCAAAACACCGTTTCTAGTCGTAGCAACCATTGGCACAGTCGATGTCGGTGCAATTGATGATTTGCAAAAAGTTGCCGCAATTTGTGAACGTGAAAAAGTTTGGTTTCATATCGACGGCGCATTTGGTGCATTGGCAATGCTTTCGCCAGAACTTGCACCACGTTTGAAAGGTATTGAACTTGCCGATTCGATTGCGTTCGATTTTCACAAATGGGGACAAGTGCCTTACGACGCAGGTTTTATCTTGGTTCGAGATAGTGAGATTCATCAAAAAACTTTTGCATCGCCAGCAGCATATTTGCAGCGTCAAGAACGTGGATTGTCTGCGAATTCACCTTGGGCGTGTGATTTAGGTTTGGATTTGTCGCGCAGTTTTAGAGCATTAAAAACATGGTTCACGTTGAGCGTTTATGGCAACGAAAAACTCGGGCAAGTCATCGCGCATACTTGCGAATTAGCACAACTTTTAAAACGTAACATTGAAAACTCGCCCGAATTAGAATTGCTCGCGCCTGTGGCGTTGAATATCGTGTGTTTTCGTTATCGTTGCGATGATGCAAACCGTGTGAATACCGAAATTGTCATTGCCTTGCAAGAATCGGGGATTGCTGCGCCCTCCTCTACGACATTGAATGGAAATGTGGCAATTCGCGCCGCGATTGTGAATCACCGTACAACGGAAAACGATATTGCAATTTTGCTGGAAGCTGTTTTGAAATTTGGCAATGTTTTAACCACTTCTACCCCCTAAAAAATATGAAATTAAATTTGAATGCGCTTGCAACAAAACCGTTAATTGGTTTAGTTGAATTGATGCGATTAGCGCACGCAAACGTTGATATTTCGCCAATTGGACAAATACTGATTGAAAAAACGGCTGAAAATCCCGACGATGCTAACGCGCTGCTTGATTTGGGAATTGTGTTGCAACTGCGTGGCAATCGAGAATTAGCTTTGCAAGTGCAACGGCAAGCCATTGAATTACAGCGTGCTTACGTTTTACCTGCAAAAAATCCAACTTTACGAGTGCTTGCATTAATAAGTGCAGGCGATCTAATGGCAAATACACCAATTGAATTTTTGGTTGAAAATTCAGACATTGAATTGACGCAGTTTTTTGTTACCGAAGATTTATTTACTGTGGCGGGAAATTTGAATGAGGATTTGCCTGAGCATGACGTGTTATTTGTCGCGATTGCCGAATCAGAAGAAAATTTGCCGCTGTTAAAACAACTTGAGCCGATTTTAAAAAACTGGGACAAACCTGTTCTAAATCAACCTGAAAAAATCACTAACATGTCGCGTGATGCTGCGTGTCAATTACTGGCAAATATCGATGAAATTGAAATGCCAGAAACGTTGCGTTATTCGCTTGAAAGTTTGAATTCTGCATCGTTTGATTATCCCATCATTATTCGTCCAATTGATTCGCACGCGGGACATGATTTAAACAAAATTGAATCTGAAAACGCACTAAAAAATTACCTAACACAGCAAAATTACAGCGAGTTTTTTGTCGCAAAATTTATCGATTATCGCAACGCGGATGGCTTGTTTCGTAAATATCGCGTGATGCTGATTGCAGGCAAACCATTTTTAGCGCATTTGGCAATTTCGCAAAATTGGATGATTCATTATTTGAATGCAGGCATGGCAGACAACGCGCAAAAACGCGAAGAAGAAGCGCGTGTAATGGACTGTTTCAACGAAACGTTTGCTAAAAAACACACCGTCGCTTTTCAAAAAATTTATGAGCGTTCTGGTTTGGATTATGTCGGACTGGATTGCAGCGAAACGCCTGATGGCAAATTGCTGATTTTTGAAATCGACAGCTGCATGATTGTTCATGCCATTGACCCGATTGATTTATTTCCTTACAAACCCACGCACATGGCGAATTTATTTGCCGCATTTCAACAATTACTTCACGATTCAAGAAAATAACATGACAACCCAAACACCTAAAACCATTTATCGCAACGATTACACCGTGCCTGATTTTTTGATTCAGGATGTGAAACTGCATTTTTCGCTCGATGCCGAAAACACAAAAGTGCTTTCAACGCTGACGTTACAACGTAATTCTGCGAGTAAAAATCAAACTGCTCCGCTAGTTTTAAACGGCGAAAAGCTCGTTTTGCAAAAAGTCATTTTGAATGAAACCGAATTGACTGATTACGCGCTCACACCTGAAACGTTGACGATTTTAAATGTGCCTGAATCGTTCACGTTGATTATCGAAAACACAATAAATCCGAAAGAAAATACTGCGCTCGAAGGGCTTTATTTATCGAATGGAATGCTTTGCACACAATGTGAAGCGGAAGGTTTTAGAAAAATCACTTATTTCCTCGACCGTCCTGACGTGATGAGCAAATTTACCGTCACAATTGTTGCAGATAAAACCGATTATCCCGTGTTGCTTTCAAACGGGAACAAAGTTGCTAGCGGTGAATTTGAAAATAACCAACATTGGGTCACATGGAACGACCCGTTTGCAAAACCGTGTTATTTATTTGCGCTGGTTGCGGGGCAATTAGAATGTGTCTCCGACACTTTTATCACGCAGTCAGGCAGAAAAATCGACTTAGAAATTTTCGTCGAAGCGCACGATAAAGACAAATGCGATCACGCCATGCGCTCACTTGAATATGCAATGCGTTGGGATGAAGCAGTTTATGGGCGTGAATACGATTTAGATTTGTACATGATTGTTGCCGTCAGTCATTTCAATATGGGTGCGATGGAAAATAAAGGTTTAAATGTTTTCAACACCAAATTCGTGTTGGCACGACCAGATACAGCGACCGATTTTGATTATGAAGGCATCGAAGGCGTTATCGCGCACGAGTATTTTCACAATTGGACAGGTAATCGAATCACTTGCCGTGACTGGTTTCAATTGAGCTTAAAAGAAGGTTTCACGGTTTTCCGTGACCAAGAATTTACTGCTGACAGAACGTCTCACGCCGTAAAACGGATTGAAGACCTAACGCAACTTCGCACTCGCCAATTTGCCGAAGATGCCAGTCCGTTAGCGCATTCAGTTCGCCCAGATTCGTATATCGAAATCAATAATTTTTACACGCTTACTGTTTATGAAAAAGGCGCAGAAGTTGTGCGAATGTTACACACCTTGCTTGGTGCAGACGGTTTTAGACGTGGCAGTGATTTGTATTTTGAACGCCACGACGGACAAGCGGTAACGTGTGATGATTTTGTCAGCGCAATGCAAGATGCAAACGACTTAGATTTGAGTCAATTTCGGTTGTGGTATTCACAAGCAGGCACACCGAAAATTCAAGTCGAATCACATTTTGATGAAAAAACAAAAACCTTTACGCTCACACTGTCGCAAAGTTATCCAAATCAAACCGAACCGCTTTTAATTCCAATTCGATTAGGTTTGTTAGATTCAACAACAGGCGCGGATTTATTGCCCGAAACGTTATTGCAGTTTAACGAAATGCAACAAACTTTTACGTTTGAAAATTTAAATGCTGCGCCAATTGTGTCGTTGTTACGCGGCTTTTCTGCGCCTGTGAATGTTGAAATGGAACGCAGTTTGGAAGAATTAGCGTTTTTATCACAACATGACAGTGATTCGTTTAATCGTTGGGATGCGTCGCAATCTTTGGCTGAAAACATTATTTTGGATTTGGTGAAAACGCCAGATGTTGAAATTCCAGCCATTTTGTTAAAAACGTTCGAAAAAGTTTTAAACGCGCCGATTGACGATTTGGCATATTTCTCGTTGTTGCTTTCGTTGCCATCGGAAAATTATTTAGCGGAACGCATGGAAGTTGTGGATTTCGACGGTATTCACAACGTGCGGGAACGTATTTTAAAAACGCTTGCTGAAAAATTTGAAACGCAATTTTTATCCATTTACAACGCGCATCACAAAGACGAATCGGGTAATTTCAGTCCCGAAGCGATTGGTCGTCGCCGCGTGAAAAATGCGTGTTTAGCATTCTTGAGCAAATTAGATTCGACACAAATTCATGAACTTGCACAAGCGCAATTTGAAAATGCCAAAAACATGACTGACCAAATGGCAGCGTTGAGTGCGGTTGTTCACAATAATCACCCAGCAAAAGCAGCCAGCTTGGAGAAATTCTATCAACAATGGGAATCTGAACCGTTAGTGATTGATAAATGGTTTGCCTTGCAAGCGAGTAGCCCAGCGTCAGGTGCGTTTGAAACGGTGCAATCGTTACATTCACACGTTGCGTTTGACATAAAAAATCCAAATCGCGTACGCTCGTTAATTGGCGCATTTTCACAAACGAATCCTGTTCATTTCCATGCTAAAAATGGTGAAGGTTATGCGTTTTTAGGAGATACGATTTTGGAATTGAACGCAATCAATCCACAAGTTGCCTCACGAATGCTTACACCTTTAACCGCGTGGCGAAAAGTCGATGAAGCGCGTCAACAGCTCATGAAAGCGCAGTTGCAACGTATTATCGACACAAAAGGTATTTCTAACGACGTATTTGAACTTGCAAGTAAAAGTTTATGAAAATTTTTTCATTTCTCACGTTAGTCATTTTGCTCAACGTAATTTTTAGTTGGGCAACAAATCAGCCTCAAAATGTGGGCGACGATGTACCAGCAGGAAAACTCAGTAGTTTATCGTTCGCCCCTTTTCGAGAAGGTCACGATCCGATGCTGGAGCTTTTCCCCAACGTTAAACAGCTTGAAGAAGATTTAGCGTTAATGGGGCAAGTCACGCATAACATTCGAACTTACGCCAGTGCAGAAGGGACGATGCCGCTCATTCCACCTTTGGCAAAAAAGTACGGGCTGACGATGTTGCAAGGTGGTTGGCTTGGCTCTTATAAAGCAGATACCGCTGAAGAAACTACCGAATTAAAAGCTAAAAATGAGCTGGAAATGGCAGAGTTAATTCACTCCGCAAATGAGCATTCAGACGTTGTAAAGCGGGTAATCGTTGGTAATGAAGTGTTATTGCGTGGCGATTTAGAACCTGAAGAATTGATTGAATACATTCGCAAAGTCAAACAAGCCGTGAAACAACCTGTTTCGTATGCTGATGTGTGGTCGATGTACATGAAATATCCGCAGCTGATTAAAGAAGTGGATTTCATCACGATTCATATTTTGCCTTATTGGGAAGATGAGCCAATTTCTGTTGAAGATGCGCCCGCGCATATCGAACGTATTTACAAACAAGTTCAGCAAGAAGCGAAATCAATGGGCGTAGACAAACCCATTTTAATTGGTGAATCAGGTTGGCCTAGCGGTGGAAAACAGCGTGGTATCGCCATTCCTAGCGTGGTGAATGAAGCAAAATTTATTCGTGATTTCATCAAAGTGGCGAATAAAAACGGCTTTGATTACAACATTGTTGAAGCGTTTAATCAGCCTTGGAAAGCGGCGTTTGAAGGCATTATTGGTGCGAAATGGGGCTTGTATGACAGTTCACGTCAGCAAGTTTTTCCTTTAACGGGCAAAGTAGTTGAAGATAAAAATTGGCTAGAAAAATTATTTGCTTCCATCGACTTAGTTGTCGTAATCGTTCTTATCTTCAAAAGAAAATTAACGAATTTAAACAACGTGCGTTTAGTCAGTTTTCTAGTCATTGCACAAATTTTAGCAGCATTATTTGTGTCGCAAATCACAACGCTTTGGCAAACTAGTTACACCGATTTTCAACGTCTGCAAACACTGTTGATTGTGGGTTTTAATGGCGCGTGGGGAAGTTTTCTATTGCAACGAGTGAATGAGGTTTTGAACAAACAAACTGCCTCGCAAAAAAATACCAAACGTCTTTATTACGGTTTGCTAATCGTGATTACTTACGCGATGATTAAAACCGCGATTTTGGCGTGGAATGGACGTTACGTTATGTTCCCAAATATCGTGACGCAATTGCAGGTTTTTGGCTTAATTTCGCTATTCTTAATCAACGTGTTCAGCGAAAAAATGTCGTTTTCTGACCAAATACATTTAACGACCTTGTTTGATTATATTCCACGCAAACCTAGCCATATTCCGCTTGTGGCGTATTGTTTAATGGGGCTAAGTGTCGCGTTGTTAATTGGCGAAAGTTATGCGTTTATGGTGAGCCGTGATTTTATTATGGCGTATCCACTAATCAGCGAACGTTTGCAAACGGCAATTTTATTTACCGTGGCAAATACACAATTATTGATTTGGCTTGTTAGTTTGAGCGTTTTAGCCGCTCCATTTTTTGTGAGTGCCAACACGCGAAAAATCGGCAATTCTGGTATAGTTACACCTTAAATTTTTACTTTTCACATCTGGAGAAGAACGTGAGTGATGCTGTAGTTTATGTCAATGACAATGATTTTAATGAACAAGTTTTAGAAGCGCAGTTGCCTGTATTGCTAGATTTTTGGGCAGAATGGTGTGGACCTTGCAAAATGATTGCGCCTCTTTTAGACGCAATTTCAGAAGAATTTGCAGGGAAATTAACCGTTGCGAAATTGAACATCGATGAAAGTCCTGCTACGCCACAAAAATACGGTGTGCGTGGTATTCCAACGTTGATGTTATTCAAAAACGGGGAAATTGAAGCGACGAAAGTTGGTGCCTTAAGCAAAGTGCAATTAGTTGAATTTATCAACGCACATTTGTAAGCCTTCAATTTTCACGCACACAAAAAAGCCAAACTCATTACGAGTTTGGCTTTTTTCGTGGTAAGCGATTGAAAATTATCGAATCAAACTTAGCAAAACACCAGCCGCAACCGCTGAACCAATTACGCCCGCAACATTGGGTCCCATCGCGTGCATCAATAAGAAATTATGTGGATTACTTTCTAAACCAATTTTATTAGCAACTCGCGCTGCCATTGGAACGGCTGAAACGCCTGCTGCGCCAATTAACGGGTTAATCGGCGTATCGCTGAAACGATTCATGAGTTTTGCCATCAAAACGCCAGATGCGGTGCCAATTGCAAAAGCAATTGCGCCTAATCCTAAAATCCCTAATGTTTTGAGTTGCAAAAATGCGTCTGCACTCAGTTTTGAACCGACGGATAAACCTAAGAAAATTGTCACAATGTTAATCAATTCATTTTGCGCGGTTTGACTTAAACGATCGACCACACCGCAAGTATTCATCAAATTACCAAAAGCAAACGCGCCAACTAAAGGCGTTGCAGAAGGCAATAACAAAATCGACAACACCAAAAGCATCAATGGAAAAACCATTTTTTCCGTTTTGCTAACATGACGAAGTTGTTGCATTTCAATTTTGCGTTCAGCTTCAGTTGTTAAAGCTCGCATAATGGGTGGTTGAATCAACGGTACCAACGCCATATAAGAGTAAGCCGCAACGGCAATTGCCCCTAATAAATCAGGAGCCATTTTTGAGGCAACATAAATTGCCGTCGGTCCATCTGCCCCCCCGATAATACCAATCGCCGCCGCATCTTTTAACGAAAACTCCATGCCTGGAATAAAATTTAACGCTAATGCACCAAGTAATGCCGCGAAAATACCAAATTGCGCCGCCGCACCAAGTAGTAATGTTTTTGGATTGGCAAGCATCGGGCCAAAATCGGTCATCGCCCCTACACCCATAAAAATGAGCAACGGGAATAAGCCCAATTTAATGCCAAAATAGAGGTAATAAAGCAAACCACCTTCTTCGGCAATACCTGCGACAGGAATGTTACTCAAAATCGCACCAAAACCGATAGGCAACAATAAAAGTGGCTCAAAATTTTTCTTAATCGCCAAAAATAACAACAAAAAACCGACCAGCATCATAAATGCTTGTCCGATAGTGAAGTTATAAATACCAGTGCTTTGCCATAAAGCGGCTAAATTTTCCATAAATCTTCCTTAAAGCGACACTAATACCGCGCCACCTGTAACAGCAGCACCTTCTTTGACGTGAATTGCGCTAACAACGCCTGAAAATTTTGAACGGATTTCAGTTTCCATTTTCATCGCTTCCATCAAAACGACGACATCGCCTTCTTGAACTTCGCTACCTGCGTGAACCAAGATTTTTAAAATGTTGCCCGCCATTGGTGATTCAATTGTCGCGCCACTGCCTGCGATAGCCGCTAATGGTGCTGCGGTTGAAGCCGCTGAAACCGGTTGAATATCGAGTGCCACGCCGCCTACTGCGACTGCTACATTGAAATTTTTACCGTCAACATTCACGGTGTAGGTTTCAACGCCTGTATCTTTTTTCGGTGCATTAGCCGCTGCAAATGCTTCGGCATCTGGTTTAGGTTCAAATGCACTTGGATTATTACGGTTGGCTAAGAATTTCCAACCAATTTGTGCAAATAGACCGTTAATTAACGCATCTTCTTCTACATTTGAACCGAGTTTCACGTTTTCAGCTTTCGCTTTTTCTTGTACGTCAGCAATCAATTTGCCCATTTCAGCGTCGATTAAATCGGCTGGGCGACAAGTGATAGGTTGTGCGCCATCTAACACTTTTGCTTGAAGCTGCGCGTTGACTGGCGCGGGCGTTACGCCGTATTCGCCTTTTAAAACAGCGGCTGTTTCTTTGGTAATCGATTTATAACGCTCGCCATTCATCACGTTAATAACCGCTTGTGTGCCGACAATTTGCGAGGTTGGCGTAACAAGTGGAATAAAACCTAAATCCTCACGCACGCGCGGAATTTCGTTTAACACTTCGTCGAATTTATCTGCCGCCCCTTGTTCTTTGAGTTGGCTTTCCATATTGGTGAGCATTCCACCAGGTACTTGTGAAATCAAAATGCGTCCATCCACACCTTTCAAACCACCTTCGTATTGCGCGTATTTTTTACGCACGTCTCGAAAATAATGGGCGATTTCTTCTAATTTAACCAAGTCCAAACCTGTAGCGCGTTTTTCACCTTCTAAACTGGCAACAATCGTTTCTGTGGGACTGTGACCGTAAGTCATGCTCAAAGATGAAATCGCCGTGTCCACGTTGTCAACACCTGCTTCAATCGCTTTAATTAACGTTGCAACACTTAAACCTGTCGTCGCGTGGCAATGCAAATGAATTGGAATTGAGGTACTTTTTTTCAATTTTGTAACGAGTTCATACGCATCGTACGGCTTCAATAATCCCGCCATATCTTTGATGCAGATTGAATCTGCGCCCATGTCTTCGATTTTTTTACCTAAATCGAGCCATGTTTTTGTGGTGTGAACAGGGCTTGTTGTATAAGAAAGTGTGCCTTGCGCGTGCTTACCAGTATTTTTAACGGCTTTAATTGAATGCTCGATATTTCTCATATCGTTCATTGCATCGAAAATACGAAACACATCAATGCCATTCACAGCGCAACGTTCGATAAATTTATCCACCACGTCATCAGCATAATGGCGATAACCGAGTAAATTTTGACCACGCAACAGCATTTGTTGTGGTGTTTTTGGCATCGCGGCTTTTAATGCGCGTAATCTTTCCCACGGATCTTCGCCCAAATAACGAATACAGGCATCAAATGTTGCGCCACCCCAAGATTCAATTGACCAATAACCGATTTCGTCTAATTGAGCGCAAATCGGCAACATATCTTCCGTGCGAATGCGTGTTGCTAAAATTGATTGATGAGCGTCACGCAATACAACTTCGGTGATGCCTAATTTTTTGCTATTCGTAGCCATTTATATCTCCTTGCTTTACTGGCAGGATTGAAAAGTTAAGGGTTAGTGCGTATTGCGATATTGATGCACCGCAGCGGTAATTGCGGCAATATAGCTTTTGTCCGTCGCTGCATTTTGAGCAACTGGAATACTAATGCTGGTTACGGGAGCTTCTGGGAAATATCGCTGTACAACTGCTGACATTAAATTGATTGCGCCAACAAGCATTGCTAAAAATAAAAATACGATGCCCATGCCTGCAAACATCAATTCTAAGCCGCTGCTCATAAGTTCTGTCATGATGGTTCACTTACTCGGTAAATTATAATTGGTGCATTGTATTATAGTTTTTTCAAAATGCGTGCGAGCTAGCGCATTTTTTTATGGTGTGACACGCACACAAAACCGTTTTAATTTGGTATTTTCGACAGTTAATCACGCCAAATTAAGGTCGCCATTCGACCTGTTTTTTTATCACGGCGATACGAATAAAAACGTTCGGCATCGGTAACGGTACAAAATTCACCACCTAAAACGTCTGTAATGCCTAAATGTTCTAATTCAATTCG
>JAQTOT010000135.1 GCA_028713145.1 Methylococcales bacterium | reverse complement strand
CAAAAATGAAGCCGAACAATCGCTGACATTATTGCAAGAAACACAAGAAAGCTTGGTGCAAGCCGAAAAAATGGCGGCGTTGGGCGGTTTAGTGGCAGGCGTTGCCCACGAAATTAACACGCCAATCGGCATTACACTCACGTCGGCATCATTTTTGAATGAAGAAACAAGTAAAGTTATTTCGCTTTATCAGCAAGGCGAATTAGGTGGTGACGAATTAGAAGCCTATTTTGATAATGCCAAACAATCGACCGAATTGATGACCATGAATTGTCATCGAGCGGCAGATTTAATTCAAAGTTTCAAACAAGTCGCCGTTGATCAAACCAGCGATAATCAACGTGAATTTAATTTAAAAAGTTATTTGGAAGAAGTGTTAGTGAGTTTACGTCCCGCGCTTAAAAATCGTGACATTCGAGTTGAATTAAATTGTCCTGACGATTTGATGATTTTGGGATTTCCTGGAGCAATTTCACAAATCGTGACAAATTTTATTATGAATTCACTCACTCACGGTTACGACAAAAATCAGCAAGGAATTATCAAATTGCACATTTCAGATTTGCCTGAAAATAAAATTGAATTCCGTTACAGCGACGATGGCAAAGGCATACCGAGTGAAATTCAAAGCAAAATTTTCGACCCATTTTTTACCACACAACGCGGCAATGGTGGCAGCGGTTTAGGGTTGAATTTGGTTTATAACATCGTGCATCAAACCTTAAAAGGTTCGGTGCAAGTTCACAGCGTCGAAGGCGAAGGTACGACGTTTACCATCCATTTTCCTAAAGAATCTTAAAAATTAACTCTAATCATGACTGAAAAAAAACCTCTTAATTTAAAAGCTCCTGCGTCAATTACCTTACCATCGAGCAAAAATTCCTATATTCCGTGGCGCGTTTTAATTGTCGATGATGACGCAGATGTTCACGCCGTTTCACGTTTAATTTTGAGCAAAGTTGTTTTCAAACATCGTGCTATTGAATTGCTTTACGCGCATTCTGCCGTGCAAGCGCGTGACATTTTGCTTCAAGAAAAAAATATCGCCGTCATTTTGCTCGATGTTGTGATGGAAACTGAAGACGCGGGATTGAAATTAGTAAAAATTATCCGCGAAGAATTGAATAATCACGACGTACGAATTATTTTGCGAACAGGACAACCTGGGCAAGCTCCTGAAGAGCGTGTGATTGTTGAATTTGACATTAACGATTACAAATCTAAAAACGAACTGACTTCGCAAAAATTATTTACGACAGTGATTTCAGCGTTACGTTCGTATGAAACGATTATGTCGCTCAATAAAACGCGCTTTGGCTTAGAAAAAATTCTGGATAGCTCTGATTCGCTGTTCAAGATTCAATCAATGAACGAATTTGCGTCGGGGATTTTGACGCAATTAAGTTTGTTTTTAGATTGCAAACCGCAAGGCATTATTTGCATTGAAGAAAGTAATGACGTTGACATTACACCACCACTCTTACCTGGGAATATGAAAATTATTGCCGCAACGGAAGAATTTTCCTGCTGTGTGAAATGTAATTTAGATGAATCATGTGGACATCAAGATATTGCAACGTTAATTCAACACACAATTGTCACGCGAGCCACGCAATTTTGTGAAAAATACAGCGCGTTTTATTTAGATACTAGCGAAAGCAATGCAGCAATTGTGCTGGTTTGCAGCGAAGATATAATTGATGCCCATGATCGCAAATTACTTGAAGTTTTCACCTCAAAAATTTCAATTGCACTCGCTAACGCCATTCATTACCAGAAAATGATTACCTTTGAAAAAGCCTCGACAACGGATTTCTTAACAGGGTTAAATAATCGTCGGCAATTATTACGTTTAGGTGCGCCGTTGCTTGCGCTAGCGAATCGCAATAATTGTTTAGCGGTAGCGATGATTGATGTTGATTTCTTCAAGCGTGTGAATGATGAATACGGTCACGATGTAGGTGATATTGTATTGAAAAAAGTGGCTGATTTGATGAACGAACGTTTTCGTCGTAGCGATATTATTGCCCGTTATGGTGGTGAAGAATTTTGCATCCTCGCGCCATCGCTCACAACCAAACAAGCATTTGAATTATTCGATACTTTCCGAGATGCGGTGGCGCGTACAAGCATTAAAATTTCCGACACTCAATCTATTAAAATCACACTCAGCATTGGCGTGACAACGGATTTATGTCCCGATTTAGACGACATGATTGTGTCGGCAGATTATTTGCTATATCGCGCAAAACATAATGGACGTAATTGCGTGGTGGTGAAATAGTGGGAATGTTAATTTTTATTGTGATTGTTTTGTTTGTGATTGGTGGCTTGTTGATTTTGCTACGCAGCGCAAACTCTCACAAATTACCGCCAAATGTGAAAGCACAGCCTTATGACGATGAGGATTAAACGCAACTAACACTTGCGATTTCGATTCAAATCCGTAAATTAGATTTTTTTGCAAAAATCATAAGGAGCTTTAAACGTGTTGAATTTCAACCAACTTATTCATGATAAAAACTATTCCACTAACGCTGTGGCGTTAATGGTCACACTTTTAGGGTTAATCAGCAGTTCAGGTTTTATTACGTCAGTGGGATTTTTCGCACTTTCAGGCGCGATTACAAATTGGCTTGCCGTTTATATGTTGTTTGAGAAAGTGCCGTATTTGCGCGGCAGTGGTGTCATTCCAGAGCGTTTTGAAGAATTCAAAGGCGCGATTAAAACATTGATGATGTCGCAATTCTTCACCGCTCAAAACATCGAACAATTCATCGAAACAGAAGAGCAGGGCGGTTCGAAAATGTTAAATTTGGAACCCCTTTTAAGCGCGGTGGATTACGACAAAATTTACGACAGTTTAGTGTTAGTTATTTTGGAATCGTCATTTGGTGCAATGCTCATGATGATGGGCGGCGTAGAAGCCTTAACGCCACTCAAAGAACCGTTTGTTGAAAAAGTCAAAGTGACCTTGGTTGAAATGGTCGATTCAAGTGAATTTAAAACGGCGTTGCAACACGGCTTGAACGCGCAAAAAATTAGCACAGATTTAGTCGGCAAAATCGAAACCGTGATTGATAAACGTCTTAGCGAACTCACGCCACAACTGGTAAAAGAAATGGTACAAGCCATTATCAAAGAGCATTTAGGCTGGCTCGTTGTTTGGGGCGGTGTGATTGGTGGCTTATTAGGCGGCTTATTTAGTTTCTTTGTTTAAGTTTTACAATAACGAACACAACGCGCAAATCTTGCTGATTAAAAGTCGCTATGTCATGATTGCACGTTTTTTTAACCCTCAACTATATTAAGAGAGAAAATCATGGCTGGTCGCAACCACCTTTATATCCCAGGCCCTACAAACGTACCAAATGAAGTTTTAAACGCAATGCACGTTCCAATGGAAGATCATCGTTCACCGATTTTTCCAAAATTGTTCGCGCCATTATTAGAAGATTTGAAAAAAGTTTTTGGCACAACAACGGGTCAATGCTTTATTTTCCCAGCTACAGGTACAGCAGGTTGGGAAGTTACACTCACTAACATTTTAAATCCAGGCGACAAAGTTTTAATTTATCGCTTTGGACAATTCGCGCATTTATGGGCGAATATGGCGACACGCTTAGGTTTTGAAGTGGAATTACACGAAGAAACTTGGGGCAAAGGCGTTCCATTAGACAAATTAGAAGCACGTTTAAAAGAAGATACGAATCACGAAATCAAAGCGGTTTTAGTGACACATAACGAAACTTCAACAGGTGTAACATCTGACGTTGCTGGTGTTCGTAAAGCCATGAACGCGGCAAACCATCCATCATTTTTATTCGTTGACGGTGTAAGTTCAATTGCCAGCATCGAATTCAAAATGGACGAATGGGAAGTTGACGGCGTAATCAGTGGTTCGCAAAAAGGCTTCATGCTGCCAGCAGGCGGTGCATTTTTGGCATACAGCCAAAAAGCCTTGAAAGCCGTTGAAACATCAACGTATCCACGTTGTTTCTTGGATTTGAAAGATCAAATTTCTAACAACGCGACAGGTTACACACCTTACACACCAAACTTACCCATTTTGTACGGCTTGCGTAAATCATTAGATTTATTGTTTGCGGAAGGTTCGGATAATGTTTATGCGCGTCATTTCCGTTTAGGCGAAGGTGTACGTCGCGCGGTTGCAGCGTGGGGATTAACGACTTGCGCTCAAGACGGTTTCCATTCAAACACCGTCACAGCGGTCGTTGTACCAGCAGATAAAGATGCGCGTGAAGTCATTGGCACAGCATTTAATAAATACAACATTTCACTCGGTGGCGGTTTATCAGAAGTGATGGGTAAAGTATTCCGTATCGGTCACATGGGCGATATGAATGATGTGTCGATGCTTGGCGCAATCGCTGGGGCTGAAATGGCAATGTTAGATTGCGGTTTTGACATCAAAGCAGGTAGCGGTGTTGGCGCGGCGATTGAGTATTATCGTTCGACTGCGGCGAAGTAATTTTTTACACGTCTAATAAAAAAGGTTCAAAGCGTAGGCTTTGAACCTTTTTTTGTTTTAAAACGATGCGCCCGCTTTAATTTTTCGCACTGTGCTGACCAAGTGGTCAACCTCATCATGCGTGTTATAAAACGCAAGCGAAGGACGAACCGTCGCTTCTAAACCAAAACGTCCTGTGTTCGATAAATTTCCCGTATCGGTTGAAAAACCACCAAATGAATTTAAGCCTTTGGCTTTAAACGATTGCACGGCAAAAATCGGTGCGATATTGTTCAATCACCGATTCAAAATATGCCCCGTGGTCTTTTTTGATTCCCAAAATGTGACGCGGATCAACTTCTAAAAACAGGACATTTTTTGATTGCGCGAGCGGCAAATAATTGAGCATGTGAACGGTTCTTGCCAATCGATCAAAATTGATAATGGATTCAAAAAGATCATGTGTTTCGTTTGAATTTAACGCTAAATTTTCCATTTCATAAGAATGCAAATGAGGCGATTCACATGCGGCAACTTTGATTTTCACGGCGTGTCCATTCACCGACGTGGGTTTTTCCGTGTGCCGTAATGGTGAAAAAATACTGCTGACTTTTAATTGTCCAAAAATGCCACTGACACGGTCATTTTCGATGATAAGCGGTCGATAATTGGCGTGATGCTCACGTTCAAAACGGTCGTTGAAGTATTCAACTAAATCGATTAAAGCCATAAAAATAGTTTCCTAATTTTCTATAAATTGTTGGGTGAGTTGGCTTGTTAATATCTCGAAATTAACAGGACAACTAAAATAAAATCCTTGCACCGTATCGCAGCCACATTCTTGTAAATAATTGAGTTGTTCAAGCGTTTCAACGCCTTCTGCAATCACGTTCAAACGTAAACTTTTCGCCATATTAACGATGGCACTCACAATCGTATTTGCATCGTTATGGGTCGAAATTTCTTGTACAAATGAACGATCAATTTTCAATATGTCGAGCAACGGTAATTTTGTTAAATAACTCAGTGAAGAATAGCCCGTACCAAAATCATCAATAGAAAAATGAATCCCTAAATCTTTGCATTGCGTCATAAAATCAACGGTTGCCGCGTGATTTTCCATCATGACGCTTTCGGTTAATTCCAATTCCAAGCGAGAACCATCAACACCTGTTTGCTTTAAAATGGTGCTGACTTTTTCAAATAACTGCTCAGCTTGTAATTGCCGTAGCGATAAATTCACCGCAACTTTAAATCCTGAAAATCCTGCTTTTTCCCATGCTTTAATGTCTTCACAGGCTTGTTTTAAAACCCACTCTCCAATCGTGTTAATCAAATCCGCATCTTCGGCAATGGGAATGAAATCAACAGGTGAAACCAAACCACGCAGTGGATGGTGCCAACGAATTAACGCTTCAACGCCGACAATTTTTCTCGATGCCAAATCAATTTGTGGCTGGTAATGCAGCAAAAATTGATTTTCAGAAATTGCCACGCGTAAATCACGCTCCATGGCTAAACGGTGTTCTAAAATGGCATTCATTTTTATGTTAAAAAAACAATGCTGTCCGCGCCCAGCACTTTTCGCTTGATACATGGCAATATCGGCGTGGCGCGTTAACGTGTGGCTATCACGTCCATTTTCAGGATAAACGCTAATTCCAATACTCGTTTGAATGGACAATACTTTGTCATCGACATTAAACGGTTCTTTCAACGAGTTAATGATTTTGCGTGCGACATTCGCTGCACCATTCGCGTTGGTATTACTTAAAATGACAACAAATTCGTCACCACCTAAACGTCCCGCTGTATCAACTGTCCGTAAATTCTTTTGCAAACGCGCGGCAACTTGCTGAAGTAACGCATCACCGTAATGATGACCGAGTGAATCATTCACGATTTTAAAGTCGTCTAAATCCAAAAATAACAGCGAGAAATTCCAATTTTCACGGTCTGAAAAATGAATCGCTTGCTCAATGCGTTCAGTAATTAACACCCGATTTGGCAAATTAGTTAACGAATCGTAATGCGCGAGACGTTGAATTTTTTCCTGAGATTGAATCAACGCATTTTCAGCATGAATCAATTCAGACATATCTGTCCAACCACCCACAATTTCGAGCGGCTTGTCTGTTGCTCTGTCTTTAACCAGTTTTAAACGTTCGCGCAGCCATTTCCATTCGCCATTTTTCATTTTGAAACGGTACTTTTGAATAATGGGTTCACCTAATAAAACGTGGTGCAAATTCGAATAAATCTGTTCCACATCTTCAGGATGCACATTGTCAATCCACAAATTGGGTAAATTTAAAAAATCATCCGCCTCAAAGCCTGTTAATTCTTTAACGCTTTTTGAAATAAAAGTAATTGAAAAGGGACTAAACGGACTGCGTGAATAAATGGTTAAAGGCGCGACGGAAAGTAAATGTTCTAAACGTGAAATTTTGTTTTCTAAATTCGAAGCTGCCAGTGCGGGATAGGACGTTGCTAACATGACATTTTTCCTAATTTTCATACATTGGAAATCATGTTAAAGAAATGATTTTGGAAAATAAAACGGTATTATTCGATAACATTATGCCTAAATTGGATATGAATAGCGTTACAAGACATCGATAATTTCGAAAGTTGAGCATGAAAAATATGCGTGAGATAACACACATTTTGATTTTTGCTGTGTTATTTCACGCATTTTCATTTTTTGATTTTTGATATGTTCTACATATCTAATTGAAAGATAACGACCTATTTTAGTGGCATATTTTTAGCAATGTCTCACCCGCAACACGTCGTTTTGTCGTGTGAGAAAATTTCTTAAAATTATTTAAAAAAATTAGGTTAGTTATGACAATTTATCGTTTAGCAAAAGTAGCAAGTACCGTTGCTATTTTAGGATTAGCACCGCAAATTCAAGCGCATGAAGGTGAGGTTGCAACAACGACTTCTGCAACGCCTGCAATGGATCACAGTTCAATGGATCATTCTGCAATGGCAGGAACCACGTCAACAAGCAGCACTACCGCAACACCTGTGATGGATCACGATGCAGTGACCACATCAGGGCCTGATCCACTGTTGTTAGAAAATATAACCAAAAACGTTAAAAGCGGTGCAATTAGTGGTGGTGTTGGCATTAACTATGTCGGTAAATTTATTTACGATAACAAAATGACCAAGTTTGATATGGCAAAAGGCTTATTTGGTACAGATTTGACTGTTATCAATCAACCAAATGGTTTTCCAGGTTTTGCAGGCGATAAACACGCGAGTGAGGCAATTACGATTCCTCCATTGCGTTCTATGAGTTGGAACAATACGC
>JAQTOT010000003.1 GCA_028713145.1 Methylococcales bacterium | reverse complement strand
TTCAACGAGCAAAAAGGCTCACGTTCTTGGATTGCCGCGCAAGCGACGGTTGGCAAAGGTGAATTTGCACTGCCTCCAATTGATAATTTTGAAGCAAGCGTTAGCAAAGCCTCAATTTTAATTAACAAAAAAGCGAGCGACGCGACAACCATCGATTTCTCCAAAAACACACTCGACGTATTAGTTGGCACCGATAAAACCGTTACCTTTGATATGAGCGGTGAACGCTTACAAGTTGGTGGTGACATCAATTTAAATTTATTTGGCTTAGTAAAAATCAGTGGTGGTTTTGCCGTTGGGAAAGGCACGCAACAAGTCACACTTTCAACAGGCAACACGGCACAAACCGATTTACTTACCATTGGCATGAGTGGCGTAAATGCGCTCGTCGGTTATGACCAAGGCACGCCCGAAACGAGTGATGATATTGGTTTAGCCTTAACCGATGTGAATTTAGCGTTAGCGATTTTCAATGAACAAAAAGGTGGCGCAAATCGTCGCTGGATTGCAGCGCAAGCGAGCGTTGGCAAAGGCGAATTTGCGTTGCCTGCAATGGATAATTTTGAAGCGAGCGTAAGCAAAGCCTCTTTACTCATAAATCAAAAAGCGAGCGATTCAACAACGATTGATTTCTCAAAAAACAAACTCAATGTCTTAGTTGGCGGCGACAAAACCGTGACGCTGAATATGGCAGGCGAAAAATTACAAATCGCTGGAAATATTGACCTTAATTTGTTTGGCTTCACCAAAGTTAGCGGCAGTTTCGCTGTTGAGAAATCGACCAAAAATATCACGCTTTCAACGGGTTCAAAGGTCACTACTGATATGCTCAGCATCGGCATGAGCAACGTAAATGCGTTTGTTGGTTATGACCAAGGTACAACTGAAACGAGCGACGACGTAGGTTTAGAACTTAAAAATGTCAATTTAGCGTTAGGGATTTTCAACGACGCAAAAACAAAACGAACATGGGTTGCTGCAAAAGGCAATGTGGGTTCAGGTAAATTACTCGAAAACATCGATGATTTTGAAGCGGGAATTAGCAAAGCTGTTTTAGTTATCAATCGGCAAGCTAGCGATGCCACAACGATTGATTTTTCAACATCACAAATTGATATTGCCGTCGCGGCGGATAAAACTGTCACGCTTGATATGCAAGGCGATACGCTCAAAGTGTCGGGTGATGTGAATTTCAACGCTTTCAATTTTGTGCGCGTAAATGGCGGTTTTGCCTTTGAAAAATCCAGCACAAAAATGACCTTAGGCAATGGCAATACCATGAATGCTGACGTTTTAGGTTTTGGCATGTCTCACGTTGATGCCTTTGCGGGTATTGGTTATGGCAGCTCGGATCAACTCGGTTTTTCAATTAAAGATACCTCGCTTGCGCTCGCTTTAGTTACCGATGCGGCAAATCCAAAACGTCAATGGTTTAGTTTAAAAGCCGATTCTCAGTCCGTGTCATTTGATGGCGTAGAAGGAATTACTGCTTCGGCAAAGGCGATGCACATTGCGCTAAATATGGCGGCAAGCGATAAATCATCAATTGATTACAGCAAAAATAATTTCAACATCGGCGGCTCAGACAGCATTGTTTTAGACCTTGCTCCGAATGCGTTTGAAGTGGCAGGAAATCTCAAATTCAATTTGTTTGATTTTGTGAAATTGGAAGGGGATTTCGGTTTTAAGAAAACTGAAAAACAAGTCACGCTTTCAGACGGTAGCAAAGCTGATGTAAATGTCATGGCAATGAGCGCGTTTAATATCAATGCGTTTGCAGGTTTTGGTGCAAGTAGCGACAACAAAGTCGGTTTTGAATTAGCCAATGTGGATTTAGCGTTAGCATTCATGAGCGATAAAACCGATGTTTCGCGCAAATGGACAACGTTAAGCGCGACAGTTGGCAGCGCAGGTTTTGTAGGCAGTGACGATGTTTTTGTTGGTGGCAAAGATTTGAAAATTGAAATCAACAAAGAATCGCGTGACGGTTTAGTGGTTGATTATAAAAAACAAAATTTAGTCATTGATTCAAATACTAGCGATAAAACAGTTACCTTTAACATGGATGGTGCAGAAGGCAGTTTCATTTCGTTTGATGGCGTGATGCAATTTAAAGCCTTTGATTTCATTGATTTCAGCGCACAAATTTCGTTCAAGCTGGCAACTAAAACGCTGGTTTTAGACAGCGGCGCAGACGTGATGGTGACAACGTTAGGCTTTAATAAACACGGCATGAGTTTATTTGCGGGTATTTCAGGCTTAGGATTTGATTTGCAAGATGTCGATTTAAACGTCGCACTTGTCAGCAATGGCACAGATTTTTGGGTTTCACTCGATGCGAGCGCAAATAAAGTCGCATTTGAAGGCATCGACGGCATGACGGTGAAAACCGAAAAAGTACGCTTGCAAATGAATACTGCGTCAAATGGCGCGGCAATCGATTACAGCGCAAAAGGTTTGACGATTGCTAAAGGCACTGCTGATCAATTTACGTTTAATGAAATGAAAGGCGAAGTGTTTAACGTTTCGGGATTTTTAGACGTAAATTTATTTGATTTTGTCAGTTTGAAAGGCGATTTCGCCTTCCAAAAAACCAGAAAACAAGTCTTTTTAAGTGACGGTTCAAACGTTGCCGCCAATGTCATTATGTTTGGTGGTGTAGGCGTTGATGCGTTTGCAGGTATTAAATCCGTTGGTTTTAATTTGAAAAATGTCGATTTTGGTTTTGCCTTTATCAAAGAAATTGGCAATCCCGCGCATCAATGGACAACCTTAAAATCGAAAATTGGGCAGGCTGGTTTTAGCGGTATCGATGGTTTAGATATTTCAGCGGTCGATTTAAATTTGAATCTCAACATGGGGTTCAAAGATTTAACTATCGATTATTTCAAAACGAAATTTGATATTACATTGCCAGACGTACCAGAAACGACGTTGCCAAAAGTAACGTTGCCATCGATTGATTTGCCGTCGATGAAATTACCGTCGCTTGATTTACCAGCACTTGATTTGTCGGGCATGAAGTTACCCGATTTTGAAATGCCATCGATTGATTTACCGTCAATTGATTTGCCTGTGATTGCCTTGCCTGCAATTGATTTGTCGAAAATCAAGTTGCCTTCGCTCAAATTACCAACCATTGATTTGCCTGAAATTAACTTGCCACCGCTTGATTTGTCAGGCATCGATTTTGGCAAAATCGATTTAAAAGCAGTGAAATTACCTGCGATTAAATTACCGTCGGTGAAATTACCAGCCATTAAATTGGGCGATTTGTCGCTTGATTTACCGTCAATTGATTTGCCAGACATTGTGTTGCCAACGGTGGATTTGTCAGGCATTGATTTAAGTAAATTGAATCTAAAAGCCATTCAATTACCGTCAATTAAATTGCCTTCCATTGCGTTGCCAGAATTAGATTTATCAGGTATCGATTTAGGAAAACTGAATTTAAAAGCGATTAAATTACCTTCGGTATCGTTACCAACAATCACGTTGCCAACGTTTGATATTCCTGAATTAGGCTTAAAAGACATTACGTTGCCATCGCTTGCATTGCCAACAATTACACTGCCGACAATTGATTTAAGCGGAATTAAATTACCCAAATTTGATTTGCCATCGATTCAATTACCGTCGCTTGATTTGTCAGGGATTGATTTAGGCAAAGTGGATTTGAAAGCGGTTAAATTACCGTCATTAAAATTACCGTCGATTCAATTAGGCTGGCTTGATTTGTCGTCGTTTGGGTTATCGTCAGTTGAATTACCGTCAATTGATTTGCCTGAAATCGATTTGCCAACGCTTGATTTATCGATATTGAATTCGCTTAGTTTGGGTTCATTTAGCCTCAATTTATCGGGAATTAAATTACCGTCAATTTCGTTGCCATCGATTGATTTGCCGTCACTGGATTTGTCGAAAATCAATTTAGGTTCGCTCGATTTGAAAGCGGTGAAATTACCATCAATTGATTTACCTTCGATTTCGATGCCATCGATTGATTTCCCCGCATTTGATTTGTCGGCATTAAAAATGCCATCGATTGATTTGCCGTCGGTGAAATTGCCTGATATTGATTTGTCAGGGATTGATTTTGGGTCAGTCGATTTGTCGGCGGTGAAATTACCTTCGCTTAAATTACCGTCGATTAGCTTGCCAGAATTAGGTTTAACAATTGATTTGCCTTCAATTGATTTGCCAACGCTGAATTTGTCAGCGTTAAAAATTCCAGGTTTGGATTTGAAAGGGCTGAAATTACCTAACATTAAATTGCCAACCATTAAATTACCGTCACTCGATTTGTCAGGTTTGGATTTTTCAAAAATCGATTTGAAAGCGGTGAAATTGCCATCAATTGATTTACCGTCGATGAAATTACCATCGATTGATTTGTCAGAAATTGCGTTGCCAAAATTGAGCTTACCAAATCTTGATTTGCCAAAATTGGACGTGAATTTACCCTCAATGCCGACGAATTTTATTTCGCTCGACGGGATGTTTGATTTAGATATTTTTGGTTTTTACAAAAAGAAAGACTTGTTCAGTTTCACCCAAAAATTCGACACGGTAACGCTTGCAAAAGGCAATGAAACCAAGCAAGCACAAGTTGGCGTTTTATCGTTAAGCAAACAAAATTTGAGTGTTTTTGCGGGGCTAAATGGCGGCACAGAAAACGCAATTGGGGTCAATTTAGAGGATGTTGATTTTGGTTTAGGCGTATTTGTCGATATGTTAAAACCGAGCAATGTTTGGGTCACATTGCAAGCCAACGCAGGAGCAGCAGAATTTTTAGGCAGTGATTTATTCAAATTCAGCTTGCACGATGTGTCGGTAAATGTGAACACCGAAAACAGCGAAGGTTGGGTCATTGATTACAAAGCCAATCCGTTCACCATTCCAGGCGGTTTAGGTGTGCCTGCAAAAGGTGGTTTGCTTGATTCCTTGACAACAAAAAATGAAGATTTCACGTTCAATAACGACGGAAAACGCGGACAGATTTTTGAAATTTCCGTGGGGCTAGCTGATATTGAAGTGGCTGATTTTATGTTCTTGCACGGTTCGTTTGCGTTCTCAATGGGAACAGGACAAGAAATTGAGGCTAGCATGGGGGCGGTCACAACGCTAGCTGAGCAAGCTGTTGGTTTAGCAGGTGGCGAGAAAATTATTGAAATTGCCAAAATGCTTGGCGTTTCAACAACGCTTAAACACAAAGTCAGCACGATGAGCATTGCGGGAGCAAACTTATTTGGCTTTGCAGGTGTCGGCGGCAATTACAAACCTGATTCAAACAAAGATGGCGTTATTGATGCAAAAGATACGATAAACAAAGGCGCAATCGGCTTAGCTATTGAAGATGTCGATTTTGCCGTGATGATTATGACACCGTCGCAAAAAACATCAGGTGATGTCATTGGTGATACGGTAAATAAAGCCTTAAACGCGGTGGGTTTGAAATATGTCGCGGTAAAAGCGGATGTGAAAAAGGCCAGCTTGGTCGGCTTAGATGGTATTGATATAAAAATGAAGGCTGAAGATGTTGCGATTCGTATCAATACTTCAGACATCGGAATTTTGCCAGGTCCTTTAAAAGCGGCGACCTTGTTACTCGAAATGCCGCATGTTGATTTCATTAAAACCTACGGGGCAAAAGGTTTAGACGTTGGTGCAGGTGGCGCAAACGTTATCAACATGGATTTTAGCGACGAAATTATTCAAGCCAAAGTCGGCTATGCGGAAATGAACATTGCAGGGTTAGTGCAACTGAGCGCGTCAGCGGCATTTACCAAACGTGGCAGTGAAGAAGTCACGTTAACCGACGGTTCAAAACACAAAGTGACTTCGCTTGCGCTAGGAATTAGCAATGCAAATGCGTTTGTCGGTGTTGGCGGTTATTTTCACGATAGCAACGGCGACGGCAGAATTAACGAACAAGATTCTGTGAATACGTCAGCGGTTGGGATTGCCGTTAAAGATTTAGATTTAGGTGCGGTTTTTATGACCGAAATCAATTTGGATCCTAGCAAAATTGCGGTTTATACCGCGATTAAAGCGAGTATCAACACGGCTGGTTTAGTCGGCGTGCCTGCGGTGACATTGGATGCCAAAGATTTAAATTTAGATTTGAACCTTTCTAGCAAAATTACCACTGTCGTGGATTTTTCAAAATCCACTTACAACGCAGGTACGAAAGAAAATCCTGTGATGAAAGCGGGTTATGCCGTCGAAACGGGTGACGCGACAAATCCAATTGTTCTGGATTATAAAAATATCTTGATTGCAGTTTCGGGTGAAGCAACGATTGAAATTACAGGTGTCGCCAAGCTCGAAGGTGTGTTCGATTTTACGGTTGATGATAAAGGCTTAACCGTTTTTGCTGATGCAACGGCAACACTAGGTGGCGGAATTTTCAGTTCGCACGCGGTGGGCTTGCTTGCGATTCGTGCAGGCGGCATTGCTATGACCGCAAAACTCGATAGCGGTTTAGATTTAGGTTCACTTTTAGAAGTCAAAGTCGAATTTGGTTTAACGATTAACACGTTAGGCGTAGATTTCGTTTATAAAGTACCTGAAAAATTCCTCGATAAATTAAATTACAAAACCATCACCATCTCAGCTATTCCACCAGGCATGACGAAGCCTACGGATTTTTACGTTTCGCTTTACGGCAAAGGAAAAATCAACATTTTAGGTGGGCAAGTTTTAGCGTTAAACGGTGAATTCAGTGTGTTATTTAGCAATGAAGGCGCAGAGCTTGTTGTTGCCGCACAATTGCAATCGCCTATTCTCAACTCGATTTCTGTCGTCGGCACGCTAGGCATTACAACAGGCGGAGTGTATGGCAGTTTAAGTGTTGGTAAAGCCGATAATTCTGAAAAGCTGATGAGTACCGCCGCTTATGCGATTCGTGGCAGTTTCTTGTTGCAATTTAATACCACCAGCAGCGTACAGCAAGTCGCGGCATTTGATGTCAATGACAGTAACGGCGACGGTAGCAAAGTTGATTTAATTCGTGTCGATTTAGCGGCGCAAACGTTCAAAATTGCAGGGGCTGCGATTATTTATCAGCCGCTCGTTGAAGATTTATTTAGTCTTAAAGGCAATATTGAACTTGTTATTAGCAATGAAGGCTTAGAAGCTTCGGTTGATATGAGTTTGAGTTTAATTGGTTTTGGTGAAGTCGCCTCAGCAAAAGGACAACTTGCGATTTTAAACACTAATGAAGGGGCGGTATTTGCCTTGAATTTAGCGTTTAACGTGAATTTTGGTATTGATGTGATTGGAATTCGTGCAGGTGCATCGCTGCAAATTAACACCAGTTCATCACATTCGTATGCAGGCGTTGCCGCAGGTGTCAATTTCAAACTTGATCTTGACGGTAAATTGAAAATTCTCGCTTTTGATGTTGAATTCAAAGGTGGCATTAGCTTGATTAACAGCGTCCTTGAGTTACGCATTGATAAAGCCAGCCTCAATTTCTTTAACGTGCTAAACGTTGATATTAGCGGCTACATTCGCTCAGACGGTAATTTCTCTTTAACAGGTAAAGCAGAATTAAATATCGACATGGGTATTCTGGTTCTCAATGCAGGTTTTGAGATGACTATTAGTAATACTTTACTTGCGGCAAAAGTGTGGGGATCGCTCGATGTACATTTAGATTTAGGCTTTTTTGAAATTAACACCACGCTTGCTGGTTTCACAGCTGAAATCCGTCTCACAGCAGCAAGTGCTTATTTGCAAGCGAGCGTCACCGTTGCAGGCATTTCCGTTTCAGGCAGTTACGCTTGGAGCTGGGGCGCACCACCTGTTATTGCAACACAAGTTGGCGACGTGCTTTACCTCAATATGGGAGAACGTGGCACCAAATACCGTGGTGATTTATACAAAGACATCATTCACGAAACCTACAACATTACTGAAGATACATCAGGCGTTTTAAGCGTGGAATCGCTTGGCGTAAATCAAAAATATAGCGGTGTAAAACGCATTGTGGCTGACGGTGGTTCAGGCAACGATAAAATTTACCTTGATAAAAACGTCACTCAAGAACTCGACTTTAAAGGCGGCGACGGTAACGACGTATTCATTATTGGCAACGCTGCAAGCGGCAGTATTATTCACGCTGGCGGCGGGAATGATCAGCTAATCGGCGGTTTTGGTAACGGCATTTATTTCTATGGTGATGACGGCGACGATAAGTTTATCGGTGGCGATGGCGACGAAATTATCGACATGGGCGCAGGCAATAACAACATTCTTGCGGGTGGTGGCAACGATACGATTCGCGTCGATGCAGGCATTAACACCATTGACGGTGGTGCTGGTAATGACACCATTTTGTCAGGTCTTAGCGGGTTCTTAAAAATTACGGGCAAAGGCGGAATCGATACGTTAATTATCGATCCACTTGATTCAACAGGTTCAAATTTAACGCTCGGTGAACGCTCGCTAAATGTGAAAGGTGGCGCGTTAATCGTCGAATTTGATAACACGCTCGAAGACATTAGAGTGACTGATAAAGCCAAACGCACGCAATTACTTGGCAAAGGTCAAACGTGGGGTGCGACAGGTTTAACACTTGATGCGGCAGGCGTTGCAGATGTGAAAAATGCGATTTTCACCATGCCGCAAGGGCATCTAAATATCGCAGCCAAAGGCATTGATGGCGCCTTAAATACCGAAGTTGAACGCTTAACGGTTGTGAATACAGGTGTAGCGGATTTGGCTGACATTGTTGTCGTTGAAAAAGACAGCTTAACGGTTTTAAACGGTAATCGGGCAAACGGCGGACTGTTCACTTTTGTAGGCAAAATCGATATTCAACTCAAAGCCAGCGAAGCCTTATTTACCGTTGAAAGCGGCGTATTAAGCAACGAAGTTTCAGCAAAACCAATAACCATTATTGCTGATGATGTTGATTTTGCTTCGGGTGAAAATACTGTGATTGGTTCGGGCGTTTTAACGTTGAAATCGATGACTAAAACGCAAAATTACCGTATTGGAAGCGCGGCGCAATCAACATTTGGGCGTGATTATTCCATTCAAGGCAACACGGGCAATTTAGAACTCAGCATGCGTGATTTAGCTGCGCTCAAAACAGGTTTCAAAGAAATCAATATCGGACATAACTCAGCAGGCGTTGTCATGATGATTGGCGACGTGGAAGATAAAGCGGTGGGGTCGTTTAATTTCAATGCCAAACTCAATGACGATGCGAATTTTTACGCCCAATACTTCAGCGTGATGGGCGATTTTCAATCATCCAAAACCGCGACTTTTAGCGGACGCTTGATGTCGGTTGCTCGGCAAAATCACAATGCGCCAATGGGTTCGCCTGATTCGGGATTAACAGCCAACAAGCTCAAAATCGATTTAGAAGAACAACTTGTCGTGAGCGGCTGGATGATTGGCGAAGACGCGCTTGATATTTCGGTCACAAAAACCAACGGTGAAAACACGCTTGTTGGTAATGGCAAAGATTTTATGAGTTTGCGTACTGACCAAGGCTCGACGATTTACACCAAAAATGCCGCTGCAAAACTCAATATCAATACGTCAGCAGGTATTTTTGCCGCTGGGGCAATTTTTGCCAGAAATCAAAATGCCGCGATTTCGCTTAAAGCGGGGACGGGTTTAACGTTGCTTGAAGGCGGCAGCGTTGAAGTGTTTGATGACAACGCAACAATCACCATGAATGCAGCGGATTATTTGCATTTGAATTCAGGTTCAGCGGTCGTTGCAGGGGCAAAATTTGTTTATGAAAGCAATGGTGTTACGGCAAAAGCGGTGCAAACAGGCAAAAATACCAAACTGATTATTGATGCCACAGGTGAATTGCTTCTTGCAGGTTCAGTCACCGCCGCAGGTGGGATGGAAATTAAAGGCGGCGGCAGTAAAGACGATGCAAAAACCGCTGAGTATTTCGACAGCCTTTCAGGAACCGTGATTACTCGCGTCACAAATTTTGACGGCACTTATTTTTCAAATTTAAACAGCGGCAAATTAAACGATGCGTTGAAACAAGTTTTTGTCGATAACCAAATCGTTTTAGGCAGCAACGTGTCGGTGGTTTCATCGGCGCAATTTATCCCGTTCTATCAACTCAGCCCAGAAGTGAGTCAAAAAATTGCTAGCGATTTAGGTTACAAAACTTTTGCTAATGGCGGTTATTTCAATGCGTCGATAACGGGCGAAAATCGTTTTGTTGCAGAAATCAAAATTGATACGTCTTCAGACGCGCAAAAAGCCGCAACCGCGCAACGTTTGGGCTATGTGAAAAATCCAGATGTCGTCTTTTTCAACGCGAATGCGAGCGCAGATAAACGCTTGATGACTTCATTCAAACAAGGTGAATCTGCTGATTACAGCAACGCGCTGATTGATTGGACAGGCACAAATGCGCCTGCGGCAAGTGCAACGTTTGACAGTTTGAGCGTGGAGCAAAAAGCGGTTGTGGCTAAAAACTTGGGTTATGTTTTTGATGATGCGACAGGAAAATATCTTAATTTCAACGCGCCTGCGGGTAAAAAACTCGTTGATAATTTCAAACAAGGCGACGTGTTTGATTACAACAACGCTGATATTTACTGGGGAACGGCTGCACCTAGCAAAGATGCAAGTTTTGCAAGTCTCACACCTGAGCAACAAAAAATCGTTGCACGGGCATTGGGTTACAACGTTTATGACGTAAAAGAAGACGGCGTGAGTTTTTACAAAGCCAGCGCACCTGTGGGCAAACAGCTTGTTTTTGGTTTCAACGACGCAAATACGCTCAGTTTTGACGCTCTTAATTTAGGTGGTGTGCGTGCGCCTGATAAACCTGCGTTGCTCGACAAAGACGGTAAAGAAATCCCCTCAACGGTGAAACCAAAAACCTTTGAAGAACTTAATCCCGATCAGCGTTTAGTGGTTGCTGAAAAATTGGGTTATGCACAAGTCAAAGAAAGTTTATTTTATAACCCCGATGCGCCAGCAAGCAAACCACAATTAGTTGCCAGTTTAGAAATTGGTCGTGATTATAAATTTGAAGACATTAACTGGGGCGAAAAAACCACGCCGCCTAAAGATGCTAAATTCGCGCAATTAACCAGCGAGCAACAACAAAAAGTTCTCGATAAGCTCGGCTATCGTCAATATAACGGCGTGAGCTATTTCAAAGCGGATGCAACCGCTACAAAACAGCGCGTTATCACGTTTGTTGAAGGGACGGATTATAAAAACAAAGACATCACTTGGTCAGCGATTCCCGCGCCACAATATGAATTAAAAGTGACGGAAGTTAATTTAGACAACACCGTGACACCTGAACAGTTTGCCGTGCAAAAACAAGCCGCAAGTGACGCGATTACCAAAATTACACCTGAACAAATTAAAGAGGCGGTGAAAAATGGCACGTTGCAAACTTTGATTCCAAAAGGCGCAGAGCTTAAAGGCTTTAAAGACCTCAATTCAGGCGTGCAACAACAAGCCTTAACGCAACTCGGTTACACCGCTTATTCGTCCACGACTTATTTCAAAGCAGGCGCAGGCGATAAAGAAATTCGCAACACGTTCGTTCAAGGCGTTGATTATCAAGCAAGCGCAGTGCCTTCAAAATCGAATCGTTGGGTGGTTTCTGACGGTACGCAAACTTATGTTTTATTCGCGTATGACAAAGAAAATGACGGCGTATTTGATGAAATTCAATTGCAAGCACAGCATAAATTGCTTGGACAACGCGGTTTTGGTTTCTTACTGACAGGAACGCTCACCACTTTGCAAGACAATGTGAATTTGGTCGTTGCCAATGAACGCGATGCGATTGTGCGAGGCAATATCAATTTGCTCGGTAAAAGTTCAGATTTAACCATTCAATCCAATAAATGGGTTTATTGGGAAGGCACTGCAAATGTCACAGGTGATATTTCATTGCTTGGCGGTGTGACACTTGATGGTTCGAATTTGAATGGCGCAAACAAAGATGGCACGAGCGTTTTCTTGCACGACACCGCAACGCTAAATACCAAAGAAACAGGCTCAACGATTACCTTGAGTGGCGCAAAAGCGGTTGGAGTTTTAGGGCGCGTTGTAGCAGGCGGTGAAATTGGTGCGTCGGGTGTCACATTTGCAAGCGGTGGCGATTCACAAATTTTTGTGAATGCAGGCGAGCAAATTTTTGTGGATAACGCGCTAATCGCTTCAAAAAGTGTGAATTTAAAAACCACGCAAGCGGTCGGTGCAGGCAAATTATCAGTCAAAGTCACAACCATTGGCGGCTTAACTGCTGCGGGGATTACCTCAAATAACAGCGGCGGCAAAGTCACGCTCGATGCGGTTGGTGACGTGCAAATTGCAGGCATGGTTTTAGCTGGCGGCACAATGCGTCAAACGTTTGATGCACAAGGAATTTTAACTTCGCAAACGATTAACTGGTCGGGTGAAAATTCCAGTGTGATTTTCAAATCAGGCGGTCAGCTTTACATGGGCGGCACAGCGATTACCAAAGAAGGCAAATCGGTTGAAATTGGCGCGATGGTTAAAGCAAATCAATTGATTGATTTAAGCGGCGGATTGCATAGCTCGGATTTAGTCGGTTTGAAACTACTTGGCGGCACTTATCTTTCAACTAAAAATGCAAACGGTGTCATCAATCTTTATGCAAAAGACGATGCGGAAGTGAATGGTTTAGTGGTTGCTGGCGGGGAAATTCTCGACCGTTATGACGAAAAAGGTAAATACGTTGGTAGCTACGTTAAACAAGCCGATGGCGATTCAAAAATTAGCATTTTATCTGGGCGACAAATTCGTTTAGGTCGTGATTTACAAGCAGGCGCAGAAATTACCGTGCGTGGTGGCAAAGTCACGGGTGCTGTGAATACCACTGAAAATCCTTGGGCAGATCAAGCGATTGTTTTAGGCGGTAATGCACATTTAAAAACGTGGCGCGACAACAGTGTTATCAATGTCAGTGCCGAAGGCAATTTGTCCGTGCTTGCACCTGCTTACACGCAAGAATTGTTAGCGAGTGATTTCCCGCAGTTTGCCGACGGACATTTGACGCAAGACGTTACACTCTTACTCGAAATTAACTTGGGTGAAAAAGTAGTTGAAGGCAACGTTGTGATTTCGGCAGCTAGCACGACGGATAACAAAGGCATTGGCTATTTAATGGACGATATTAACGCGGCATTAAAAGCCACTGTGTTTAATATCACGTCAGGCACTGGTGTTGGTACAACGTATCAAATGCCAACATTGCAAGATGTCACCGCACGTTTAGTTGATGGGCGTTTTATTTTCACCAGTCAAGGTTTGCAATTTACCTTGAAACAAACCTCGAGTAACGCGAATTTATTAGGTTTCACGCAGCTTGCAAGTAGCAATGCAAAATCAGCTCGTTACGCAGCAATCGATGCCTCGGCGCGTGGCTCGGTGGTGAATTTAGGCGACCAAAATAAATCGGGACAAATTACGCTTAAAAATTGGGTGAAAGGTTATAGCGCGGTCAATCTTTACAGTTCAATCAGCAATGACGGCAAACAAAATTTAGATTTTGGTAAAACGGGCATTATCGAAACGTTGAGCGGCGATATTGTGCTAAATCCTGCCGATGACGCAAAACTCGAAGGCGATTTGATTGCGAACGGTTTTGATGCGAGCGTCATTATTAACGTGAAAGATAAAATCGATTTGAGCGGCAATATCAGCGCACAAAAAAATATCTTGATTCAACCCGTTGCTGGTGCAATTGAAAAAACCGACGCGACCAGTATTTACACTCATAACACCGCCAATTTCTATACACATGGTGGCACGATTACGATTGCGGGTAAAAATGATGTCGTGATTGATAGCGTGATTGGTATTAACACGCTTGATGCTTCAGAAGTCACCAATGTGACAGGCATTTATCTCAGTTCAGAAACAGGCAAATTAACGCTTACCAAAGAATCAGGGCGCGTTGTTTCGGACAATGAATTGATTTTAAAAGGTAAAACGATTGATTTTGCAGGTGTGATTCGCAGCACCGCAAATACCGATGCGTTAAGCGACAACGAAATTGTTTTTGATGCGAAAAATGCCCTTTTGATGCACGGCGATTTGCAAGTTGCAGGCTCAATGCTGCTCAAATCAGGTGGCAATATCGACATTTACAATGCGAATTTACTGGTTACAAATCCAGCTCAGCATTTAACTGTGAATGCGACGGGCAATGTCAATATCGGTTCGGTGAATCCTGTTGCAGGCGTTGTTGAAACGAAAGCCGCGATTTTAGAAGCTGACGCGCTAATTGAAATGAACATCGGCGGTGATTTGAATTTAGCTGCTGATGCGGGTCTTTACTCGGCTGGTGCAAATAGCCAAATCAAAATTTCAACAGGCAATGCGAATATCGTGGCGGGAGTTTTTGCAGGCGCACATTATGATTTAGCAAATCAAACTGTTGTTTCAACACCAAATTCAACGGCAACGCTTGAAATCAATGCTACCAAAGCGGTGGTTTTAGGCGGTACAAAAGTGGATGTAGCAACCGCTGGAAATCCACTTATTGATGCCGCAGGCACGTTGCTTGCGCCTGCAAGCATTACGATTACCGCAGGCGAAAATACGGACGGATTAGCGTTTTCACAAAGCGCATCGAGTTTAGTGCGCGTTGCCAATCAAAACGGCACAATTTCGCTAAATGCAAAAGGTGATGTGCAAACGCACGGCACAATCGATGCGCTCGGCACGGGGGCAGATATTTC
Source organism: Methylococcales bacterium (assembly GCA_028713145.1). GTDB lineage: Bacteria > Pseudomonadota > Gammaproteobacteria > Methylococcales > Methylomonadaceae > UBA10906. The sequence continues at coordinate 20,320 of JAQTOT010000003.1, read as the reverse complement.
GCTGATTTCTGACGGGCAAATTTTTGTCAACGGACTAGTTCGTGCCGCAGATAAATTAGTGGTTGATGGCGGACGCGACACGTCAAATGTGGGCGTTGCGCTCAGTGCAATCGGCAGACTCGATGTGTTAGAAAATGGCACGATTCAAATTTTTGCCGATGACAACATCGTGTTAGATGGCGTAGTCGGTGAACGTTTAGAAACTGACAACACGAAAGCTAAGGCTCTTGAAATTTCAATCGATTCAACTTACGGCGATGTTGTTGTTTTAGGTTTGGTTGATGCAAAAAACAGCGTTGCCATTGACGCAAAAAATATCAGTTTAATGGCAGATAGCCGCGTTTATGCACTTAATCCAGATTCTGCGGTGCGTTTGAATGCTACAAATAGCATTTACGTTGCGAGCCGTCGTGACAGTCAAAAAATTAACTTTCCACCAGCAAGCGTTGCAACCGATGTTGCAGGCGCATTAGAAGCCTTGATTCGCGCTGATAAACTCGCGCATTTAACCGCGCAAAGCGTTGTGATTGAAGGTGTAATCACAACTGATTCGACTACAAACGGACGGATTTTAATTAACGCAGGCAAAGATGTCTGGGTCGGTAAAAAATCCGATGATCCCACTGCACCGTTAGAAGGCGGAATTTTGCAATCGCCCCACATTATTGATATTCGCTCAGGGATTGATATGAATTTAACGATGAGTGAGCGTGAAGGGGTGATTACGCAAGACAGTTTAAATTCAGGCTCCGTGAACATTGTCGGGCAGGGTGTTTTACAAGGCATTGCTAATGCCAATGGTGTAATTATTGACGAAGCCGATGACATTAACATTTTAGCGGGCGGCGCAGTGACGGTAGATGCCGATGCAAAAGTCGCTCAACCAAGAGTTGTACAAATCCCTGTTATTTCAACCATTCCCGTAACGTATCAAGTGGTGACAGGTTACGTTGATGTGGTGGCTGGTTATATGCAAGTGCCAGTGGTGAGTTGGGAACAAACAACCATTACCGAGCAAAAAGGTACTGAACTTGTGCCTGTGGGCAAATACCATTTTGAAATGGACACCACGCTTGAACAAATTGGCTATTACAATCCGAATGCGCCAGCAGATAAAAAATTCCGTGAATTCTTAATTGAAGGTGTGGATTATCTCAACACTAGCGTTTCAAGTGGTTCAACGCCTGTTAGCACGACACCTATCAATGCAAGTGCTTTGGTTGCGGGGCAAACCTATCAAATCGATTCAGCAGGTGTAACGAATTTTGCCTCCATTGGCGCGGCAAATAACAATGTTTCAACTCAATTCACCGCAACGGGTAGCGGGGTTGGAATTGGTACAGGCACCGCGAAAGCTACGACAACGACGAATGCGACAAATTTTGTTGTTGGCAACACTTATGAAATTGCCACAGGTGGTTCGACTAACTTTATGTCACTTGGCAGTGCAGACAACGCAATTGGTAGTGTCTTTACTGCAAATGGAAATGGCGCAAACAATGGTACGGGGACAGCAACGTTAGTGACTACTTTCCCTGCAACAGGTATTCAATCGGGTCACACTTACACCATCGAAACCGTTGATAATTTCGTTTCACTCGGTGCGCCAAGCAATGCGGTGGGGACTGTTTTTGTTGCAAATTCAATAGGGACTCAAATCGGAACAGGTCAAGCCGTTGAGGTAATTCCTGCCATGAACATTGTTAGCGGGAAAATTTACAAAGTTGAATCCTCAGATGCGAGTTCGTATTTCTATAACGCAACGCCAGCAAATTCATTTGGTGCAAGTTCAAATGCCATAGGGACAATTTTTACTGCAAGTCAAAGTGGAACAGGATTAGTCTCAACATCTGGTACAGGATCGGTATCAGAATTAACGCCTGCTTCAACCACGACCGCTGCGACAGCTATTGTTGCAGGTAAAATGTATCGGATTGACACAGCAGGAAATTCTACATTTACCTCATTTGGGGCAAGTTCAAATGCTGTCGGGACGATGTTCACCGCAACGGCAACAGGTTCTGGAACAGGCGTTTTGACAGAACTTACATCGACCACTCCGATTATTGGCAGCGGTTCGTTTGTTGTTGGTAAATCGTACAAAATTACCACCGCAGATAACGGTACTGATTTCTCCAAAGCGGGAGCTGTTGCAAATTACAAGGTTGGCACCACGTTTACCTCAAATGGAACGACTTTGACGGGAAACGGCACGGTTTCTGAAACGGGGGCAGTGTATTCAGCGGGTGGTTTTATTTCGGGACAAAAATACAGAATTGAATCCCTCGGCACTGATTTCACAACGCTAGGCGCGGCAAATAATTCGATTGGAACAACCTTTACAGCGACTAAAGCAGGTACAGGTACAGGAACAGGTTCGGCGTTTCATATTGCCAAAGCAGGACAATTTGAAAGCGGAAAAACCTATGTGATTCAGTCGCAAGGTACCAGCACGGACTTTACTAAAATTGGTGCTTCGAGCAATGCGTTTGGCACGATTTTCGTCGCAACAGGAGCGGGTACTGGCGTTGGAACGGCAACTCTTTATTCACCCGCAGCATCGGGAACGATTCCAGGGGTTGATTGGAACAAAGCGGGCAACGAAGCCTTACCAAATCAACAGGCAACAGCAGTTTCTGATGATTATAAAGTCATTGCGGATACAGCGGGGCTTGACCGTTATAAAACCTTTACCGAACTTAACGACGCTCAAAAACAAGCTGTTTTAAACGCAACGGGGTACATGAAACTGTATGCGTTTAAATATAGCAATGTGCAGTTACTTCGTACGTTGAATGGCAATACGACAACAACCGCTATCAGTGCAACAAACGTTGATGCGAATGGCAATTTACTTGCTTCGCCTGTGGCAACGACAAATGAATTAGCACCAGTTTGGATGCGTCAAAGTAATCCTGCCCTCGTTGTCTACAACATTCCCGTTGCAGGTTGGCATGATAAATACATTCAAATGCCAAAAGATGCGTATCAAGATATTTCAAAGATCGTGTCGCAAAATTTGCCACGCTATCTTGTTGCAGATGATGGTTATACATCTGATACGGCTACAGACACGGCTGTCAATGTTGCCAACTGGAGTGCAAACGGAACGAATACTAACAATTGGGTGGCAGGTTCTTGGAGTCTTTCAACACCTAAACAGCCTAACGAACCAGCCTCAACATCGCCAAAAGGTGAACTCGTTGGTCGTTACAAAGATGATGGCGATGTGAAATACACGCAGGTGAATTCAAATTTTGTTTCAACTGATCAAAATCAAACCAATGCGCCTTATGGTGCAGGAATAGACAATACATGGAGTTGGGCGAACAGTGATGTGGGGTCAGGATTAAACAAATTTACATTCGGTAAAAATGCAAATTCACCTCATGGTTTGGTGGATGACGGGGCAGCTAACTGGGATGTGTCTTACAAAGGTGCTACAGGAAATCGAATCTTTGAACTCTCACCCACAACAGATGGTACGAATACCGATATTTTGCGTGATCCAAATTGGGTTTGGGAAAAAACGACAACCTTGCAAAATGCGGCGGCAGATTATCAAAACGGACGATACACAAATCTTATCAATGCCTTTGATACTTATGTTGACGTGTTAAAAACAACGGGAGACACCGCGTCATTAACAGAATTATTAAATACCCCTCGCTCTGATATTGCCGCAACGTTTAAGTATTGGGAAAGTTGGGTTGAAGACAGCGGTCATCAGGCAGATGACAACATTATGGGCAGTGGCTCGCATTCTAATGGTTGGGATGAAAAGAACTGGACTGCGCCGACGACAGCCGATGACGCATTACACAGATGGACAACATCAGATTCAAATGGTGCTTCACAAACGCGCGGCTGGGGCGGTTGGACAGCTGAAACAAAAGATGAATGGCAGGTATATCAACATGCTTGGACTGATTGGTGGTACTACGTCGAATGGTACATTCGTGGTCGAAATGAAATATCGAACGAACCCATTTACCAAGACAAAAATGATTATGACTACACTTGGACATCAAAATGGCATCCCATTTATGACCAACGCATAAGTCTTGATTACAAATTAACTACGAATTCACAACAAGAATACGATTACCGTCCAATTTATGGCACGTCAACCGTCAGCGTTCCTGTTGTGAAATATGAAAATTTCACGCTTTGGAAAAAAGAAGCCACTGTTGGTACAGAAACTCGCCTTGAAACAACCACGACATTTGTAAATGGTTCAATTTCGAGCAGTGATATTGAAACCGATTCACTCAGTGCAACAAATATCACCATTCACGCGGGTAAAAATATCGATGTCACAGGCAAAATGTCTGCGTCGCAAAATTTGACCTTAAATTCCGCGGCAACACTGAATTTAGGCGTTGATAAAACAGCGAAATCGAATTTAGCGGCAGTCACGATTGCTTTAGATGCCGTGAATGTGAATGTCACCGAAGGCATGAACGTTGCCGCGACAAATAAAATCGATGTTCACGGCGCAAAAGACGTGAAACTCGACGGAGCATTAACCGCTCAAACGACATTCACAACACTCGCAGGGCGCAATATCACAGTGACGGGCGATATTTCAGCCGTCAATACGATTACGCTCAATGCAGGCGATTTAACCCAAGCGACGAATCAATCGGGCAACGTTTCAATTACAGGTAAAACGCTTACGCTTGACGACGCAACAACGAAAATCAAAGCGGCAACGCTCAATGTGACAGATAGCACGGGTGATATTGTTATCAGTGCTGGCGATTTTGGTGGTTCAATTCTTCTCTCGCAAGCGCAAATTACCGCGCCTGATAGCGTGAATTTAAAAGCGTTGTCGGGAAAAATCACTCAAAACCAAGATGATCTTGCAGGTGAAATTACAACGGGTGTTCCGACTTCACAGCGTTTAATGACGGGGTTAATCACTACTCAAAATTTAACTGCACAAGCTGATCGTGGACTTGCCTTAAATACGTCAATGACGTTGCTCAACGCGCAAGTGGATTCGGCAGGTGACATTACGATTGTCAATAATAAAGATTTAACGATTGAAAAATTGATTGCCAAAGATGGCGCAATTAACGTCAAAGCCTTTGGCAGTGTGACCGTCGCAAATTTAGGGATTGAAGCGCAAGGTGGCACAGATAGAAATGACATTACCATTGAAACAGTCAAAAAAGATGCTGCCACACCTGTAAATCTAACGTTTAACAAAATTTTAACCAATGATCGCGGCGATATTACGTTAAACATTCAAGGTTCAATTACGGGCGCAACGGGGCATTTACTGACCGCTGATGTGCTTGATGTAAGCGTTGCCGATGCGATTACGCTTAACACGTCAGTGGCTAAATTAAAATTGCAAACCACCAAAAACGGCAGTGCAGCAATTACTCAATCTGCAAAAGATTTAATTTTGGAACGTGTTTATATCAATGATGGCAGTTTAAGCGTTGTGGCAGGTGGCAAAGTTGAACTTGCTGATGTGGGTTCACAAAGTAACCGTGATGAAAACGATATTTCAATTGATGCCGCAGGCGATATTGCGATTCGTTATGTCAATGCGGGGATTTATTTAGCGACTGGTTTTGATGTCTTGCCGACTACGATTACGGGAACCGCTATACCAACAAAAGTCAGTTCAGCAGGTGATGTTTCACTTAAATCTGGCGGAAAAATTTATGAATCATTCATCGACAGTACGCCTGATGTGATTGCCGATGTGTTAACACTTGATGCCGCGACAGGCATTGTGAATTTACAAGTTGCCATTAACGAACTCAATGCACAAAGTACAGCGGGTGACATAAAAGTCAGCGATGTCGAAGGCAACTCAGAACTTTATCAAGGCATGCTTGTTTCGCGAGCAATTGCCGCAACAACTGGCACAAGCGTAACGTTAATTGCGGATAACTCGCTCAATGTTGGACGTTATGCCGATGTGGCAACAAGTTTGACTGCAATCAATGGCAACGTGACAGCAGGAACGATTCGTCTTGTGAGTAATAATGAATCGGTCACGGTTGCAAAACCTAGCACGGGTGAAGCCTTAAATTACACCAGCGGGATTGCGTTTAACGCGAAAAAAGTCGTCGATTTGTATAAAGTTTTCTTAAACGACGCGACGAACGCTGCGCCTGATTTAATCGAATACCGCGCGGGTGATGATTTCTATTTTAGAAATAACGGCACGCCTTCCAATAAATTGCCTAACGATTTAACGTCTAAAACCATCATTATTGATACGGGCGCGTTGATTTCTATCGATGGAACTTTGACGGCAAGTAAAAAATTAGAACTTGTTTCAGGTACCAATGTCATTGTCACAGGCAATATCGTGGCAGGGGCGAGTGCAACGCAAGCGGGCAAGATTGATGAAATTATCATCAAAGCTACAGGCGTAAATCCACAAGTTATGGCAACCATCATGAATCCCGTCGAAGTAGCAGCGGGTGCAACGCCTATTGTCCAAACGCAAACCGCACGCGGAAATATCACCATTCGCACAACAGGCATTGCAGCAAATAATTTTGAAATTCGCGCGTTGAATGACATTTTTGTCGGGTTGAAATCGGACTTTGATTTAACGGGGTTTGTCGGCGGTTTGCAAAATTTTGACCCTGCACAAAATGTCACGTTGCACATTGGACAAACCTTTGACAGCAATGGAATTTTGACCGACGTGATGGATAAAAAACTCACTGTGCGTGGCGGGATTGTGGCGGCAAAAGACAAACTCGATTTAAAAGCGCAATCGATTGATACCGATAAAAGTTCGGTCTTTATTGGCACGGATTTAGACGTAAAAACATCGGGTTCGATTTTACTCAATACGTTAGTTAAAAATGTTGATGCAACCTCAACAAGCTCAGGCAGCATCACGATTAACGAAGCGGATGATGTAAATTTAAATAACGTTTACGCCAATAACGGTAATATCGAAATTTCGGCTGGCGGCGTGATGAATGCGTATTTAGTACAAGGCATCACTGACGCGGCGGGTAACAACATTTCGCTGTCAGCAGCGAAAAATTTATATGTTGATTATGTTGAAGCGGGTGTTGATCAAGGCGCACAAAAAGCCTTTAGTAATGTGACCTTAGATTCAGCAGGAACGATTTTAGAAACTCGTGCGGGCGATACGACCACGAACCCGATTGATACAACCACTCGTACCAGTGACGTTGGCACGGATGTGTTTGGTTATATTGTGACTTTTAAAGGTAATGTCAGTGCAAAACGTATTGCTGTTGCGAGCGACGTTGGCTTAGATGCAACGGACGTTGAATATCGCTACACTGCCCCAGAAGGCACAGGCTATCTCACAGGTGCAACAACTGTGACGACGCAAACGTTCATCAATAATCAAACGCCGACTGCCAATTATGTTTTAGTTGTACCAAACGGCGGCACAGCACCCGCTGCTTTAACGGCGGCGGGAACATTGAACATTGTCAGCTTGCCTACTTATTCAACAGATGCGAGTTTGACTGCCACAACAGGGGATTTAGTTGTCGTTTCACCCATTACGGCGGCGGGACAAACTGTGACGTTAACCGCTGGTGGCAATATCACGCTTGGCGACACAGTGACTGCTCAAACGCTCAATATCACAGCAGGAACGGGAGCTAATCAAGATTTAGCGATTAACACCAATGTCAGTAATTTAGCCGTCAACATGAGTGGCGCGGGTAATTTAGTTGTGCAACAAAAAACAGGCAATTTAAGTGTTAGTTCGTTGTCGATGAACGGCGGTGATGTGACGTTTGTTTTGGATAGCGGCAGCATTACCTTTGGCACAATTTTAGGTACAGCAGGAAATATCACCATTACCACAAAAAGCGGTTCAATTACGTTCCCAGCTTCGGCATTATTTAAAGCTAGTGACGTAACGTTATCTGCAACAGGAGCCGTTACAGGTACGCTTGAAGCCGATAGTTTAGATTTAACAGCAGGTGGCGTGGTTGATTTAAACATTATTGCTGACAGTGCAAATCCAACCAAAGAAGTGGTAATTAACGCCATTCAAAATAATCCAGCATTTAACTTCTCCATTGATGCGGCGCGTGGTGTGGTGTTAGACGCATCATTAACGACATCTGGTACGTCAACCATTGATTTGAAAACGACCGCTGGTGCATTAACGGTTAATCAATCTTTAACTTCTGCAACAGGTGCAATCAATCTTAATGCAGTGGGTGGCATGACGCTTTCAAGTGAAACAACTATCAAATCCGATTCGGGCAATGTCACATTAACGTCAAGTGCAGGCACGATTACGATGAGCGACGAAACGGTTGTGAATGCAGGTTCAGGGTTGATTACGCTTGATGCTCAAAGCACGATTACGCTCGGAAAATTAAAAACAACGAATGCAAATCCGTTTGAAATTACCAGTAATGCAGGTGCCGTTTTAGATGGCGGCGATAGTCCTGTTGACATTTATGCACCCAATGCAAAAGTCGTGATTCGTTCTGTCGGTGGTGTTGGTAATGGTAGCGCGGGTGGCGCGATTGAAATTTTGGTCAAAGAACTCGACGTAATTAACACAGGCGGCGGCGATATTGCCCTTGAACACATTGACGATGCGACCAATTCAAGTGGCGTGCTTTTGGACGAAGTACACGGTTTAACCATTCGCCGCATTGAAAATCTTGGTGCAACGGCGGGGGCAATTACTGTTAGAACGACGGACGACGCAATTACTTTAGACGGCAACATTATTTCAGGCTCAACGGATGCAACGAAAAAAGTCATTTTGTATGCTGGCGATGCAATTTCGGGCGTAACCAGCACGGCGACAAAAGTTGATTTAATCGGCGGTATTCAAACCGCTGGGGCAGGCGTTGAAATTACCGCTGATGATGGCGATATTACGTTCACCAATTACAACATGACAAACCCTGACACGTTGACAAGAGTGGCAAGTTTAACCAAAGGCATTGAAGTTTTAGGAACTGGAGATATTAAAATCACCGCCATTCAAGGTTCTATAATCAATGATAAAAATTTATCAGTGGTTGAAGCCTTGCTTCCTGCGTCAGCTGGTTCAATGACGATAGCGGGGCAAACGCTCGCTTGGCAATCATCGCTACTTTTACCCGCAACAAATCTCAGTGGTTATGCAAGCGATAATCCTGATTTAGATTGGGCGATTGCGAATACGAAATTTGTGGTTGATGCAGCGACGCAGCAAATGAAACTCGCCAATTTAACCGATGACGAAATATCGCAACATGGTTTGAAAAATGGCGAAATTATCGGTTGGAAAGTGGCGGGAACGTCAACATGGAAAGCCTTTAATCCGCATATTGATTGGGCATTACAAAATAAAAAATTCACCATCGACACAGCAACAGGTGGTTTGACCTTTGGCAATCTTGCCGATTACGAACGCCTTTTGAACCAAGTCTATAACGGTCAAGAAATCCGCGTTGATAACGGCGTTGAAATTCGCAAACCCGAAGGTTCTTTCATTCAAACAACAGGTGGTGGCTTAGAACTGGTTGCAAAAAACACCATTGGACAACCCGTTGCAGGTTTTAAATATTCGCCATTGTCTTTATTTATCGATGCCAAAACATTGCTTGTAACAAGTACCGAACGAGAAACATCGTCGATTATCAGCGTGGGAGCGGTGGAAGTAAAAGGGAATACCAAAGCAGGCAGCGCAGCGGGTTCAACGGATATTCTTACGCTCAACACAGCGGCAAATGAATCACAAAAAGTCACAAATCCCATTGATGCCGCTGGTGAAGACATTAAGTTAATCGGGGACACCGTGATTATCGATCAAGATATTCGCAGCGCAGGAGCAACGATTACATTGCATCCAACTGATAATCGTCCGATTGTCATTGGCGGAAACGTGCAAAACATTAACGGTGAATACACGATTGATACCGCTGAATTTGCTCATATCAAAGATGGTTTTGAACAAATCATAATTGGTAGCGATATTGGGGCAAATAACATTTCTATTACTAGCGATATTAACTTTAAAGACAGCTTAACGATTAACGCGCCTGCGCTCGGTGGCGAAATTAGAATCGATGGTAATTTAGTCGGTGAAAAAGGAGCTGACTTTGTGATTAACGGTTCAGGTCACACTACGCATTTAAACGCGAATGTGTCGTCAAAAAGCAATGTCAGTATTAACGATTCGTTGCAAATTTCAGGAAATCGCAAAATTTCCGCACAAGGTGATTTAATTTTGGGCGGTAAATCGGCGCATTTCTTAGAAGGCGATAATCAAGTAGGTGATGATTCGCTAACCTTAAAGGCAACAGGTGATGTGACAATCAATGCTCAAATTGGTAGCTCAGACGCGCTCGAGAAACTCAGTATTACCAAAGCGAAAAATGTCACATTTAACGAAAACGTTGCGGTGAATGGTAATTTGACCATTAACGCAAGCGGCAACGTTGCCTTTAATTCATCGCTTGATGTGAGCGGAAAAATCACGATTCGCGGTGCAGAAAAAGTCACTTTAGGTGAAAAAGTCATTGAAACTGACGGTAAAACTTTAACGCTCATGCGTTCTACCGATGTGGTGAAATCGCTTGAAAATACGATTAGCTATTATGACCAAGCAGATAACGATATTTTCTATTTTTGGACAGAAAATGTGCGGTTATAACGATGGCATGGCTAACAAAAACAGAAATTGAAAACTTAGGTTTTGCAAGCGTTGGAAATCCTGTTTTTTTATCCGACAAAGCCTCGTTTTATAACTGTGAAAAAATCCGTTTAGGTCATCACGTTCGCATTGATGATTTTTGCGTTTTGTCAGCGGGTTTTGGTGGTATTGAAATTGGTAATTATGTCCATCTTGCAGTGTATTGTGAACTTCAAGGCGAAGGCAAAATTTACATCGCGGATTTTTCTGGACTTTCAGCACGGGTGAGTATTTACAGCGATTATGAACATTGCAAAGGTGAAATGCTGGCGTATTCAAATTTGAATGAAGACGATTTTTCAGGCAAACACGGTGACGTGATTTTACATTCACAATCAGGTGCTGGTGCTGGATCAGTTATTTTGCCAAATGTGACGCTTGAATACGGCTCGGGCTGTCCAACCTCGACGGTTATTATTGAAAACTGCAAAGCCTTCAGCGGGTATTTTGGTGTGCCAGCGCGATGGGCAACAGAACGAAAAAAAACAATGCTGGAATTAGAACAACAATTACGAGAAAAATTAGCGAGTGATGAATAAATTAAAAGCTCTGCAAGGTGCAGTCGATTCATCACCTGATGATGTGGTGCTGGTTAATAAATTGGGCTGCGCGTTTTCGGAAAATGGTGAGATTGATAAAGCGGCGTTTCAGTATTGCCGTGCAATTGAACTTGCGCCCGATTACGCGCCTGCTTACAGCAATTTAGGTTTGTTATTTAAAAAAACAAAACGTTTTGAAAAAGCAAAAGAGTGTTTAGAAAAGGCAATTCAGTTACGCCCAGATGTTACAAATTTATACAATGATTTAGCGAGTATCTTGTCTGAAATGGGACAAGTGGCAAACGCTCAAGCGTTAATTGAACAAGCTCTAAAAATCAACCCTAGTTGTTTGGAAACACACAGTCATTTTTTATTTACCGCAATTCATAACGCGAATAATTCACCGCAATGCTGTTTGGAATACGCAAAACAGTTTGGCGAAATGGTCGCGCAAAACGTGTCAGAGCGTTTTTTACATGAAGCAAAAAAAACAGACAAATCGCCACGTTTAAAAATTGGTGTGGTGTCGGGTGATTTGCGTGAACATCCTGTGAGTTATTTTTTAGAGCTGTTATTTAAAGCCTTAGGCGAAGGCGAATTTGAGTTATTTGCTTATCCCACAACGTTTAAACAAGATGAAGTCACGCAACGTTTTAAAACCTATTTTTCACATTGGAAACCGATTGCAAATTTAGACGATAAAACGGCGGCGACGCTAATTTATAACGATGGCATTCACATTTTGCTCGATTTGGCTGGGCATACGGCAAAAAATCGCTTGCCTGTTTTTGCTTTTAAACCTGCGCCCATTCAAATTTCATGGCTCGGTTATCCCGCAACAACGGGTTTAAAAGAAATGGATTTTTATTTGGTGGATAAAGATTGGTGTCCGATTGGCATGATGGATGAGTTGTTCACCGAAAAATTGCTGCGTTTAAACGTCACCGCTGGCACGTTTTATCTTCCCGACGATATGCCGCACATCAGTGATGCACCTTGTTTGAAAAATGGTTACATGACGTTTGGCAGTTTTAATCGCAGCGCAAAAATTAGCGATGAAACGTTCGATTTATGGTGTGGCGTATTAAATGCTATTCCTGATGCCAAAATGATGTTGGGCAATGTGTCAGACGCAAAATTGCAACAACGATTACAAGCCGAATTTGAAAAACGTGGCGTTGATGCGGCTCGTTTAATTTTTCATTCCCGTTTAAAAATGAGCGAGTATTTAAAATTACACGCGCAAATCGACATTATTTTAGACACAAGTCCTTACGCAGGCGGCACAACATCGGCATTTGCGATTTTAATGGGCGTACCTGTTTTAACACTTGCAGGGCAAACACTTGTCAGCCGCGTAGGCGTAACAATTTTAAGTTGCGCTGACATTGAACACGATTTTGTCGCGCATTCAACCCAGCAATTTATTGAACTTGCAAAGCACTGGGCAAATTCGCCGCAAGCCTTACAACAACTACGTTACGAATTGCGAGATAGGGCGAAAAACGCGTCTAAATGCAATCCTTCCAACGTGGCGCGTGAAATCGAGAAAACGTTTAAACAACTTTGGATGCAATTTTGCCAACCTGTTTTTGACACAAAATAATTTTTACTAAATTTTGAGTATAACAAATGAAAAAATCACACTTATCGCGCAGTAATCGCAAAAAATTATTTGCTGTTGAAACGTTAGAACAGCGCATTTTGTTATCCGCTGACCCTGTTGTCGCTGAATTGGTGCAGCAATATCACAACGCTAATGCTGATGCAGATAAGTTGGGGGCGTTGCAAGTGAGCGCATCGGCTGATTCGCAAAATAATTTACTCAAACAAACGTCTCAAGAAAATGCGGCGTTAAATTTAGCGTTAGCGAACGCAAAATCACAAGATTTTGCTTTGAATACGATTAACGTTGCTGATTTTTCTGCTTTTCAAAATGCAAATGGGCAAATTGTGATTGGCAATCAAAATTCAAATGCCATTATCAATTTAGGCGATGCTAAAACGGATGATGGCAAACTGGCTTTTAATCAAAATTTACTTATTTCAAATCCCCAAAACGGCGGTGAAATTTTTGTCGATGACGATTTAGTCGGTGGCAAAAATGCGGATTTGACGATTAACGGTTCAGGTCACACGACGATTTTAAGTGCCGATATTTCTACGGCGGCGGGTTCAAATGTCACGATTAACGATTCGCTTAAAATCAGCGGCGCACGCACGATTGCATCTGGTGCAAGTATTCAATTAGGTTCAGCGAGTAATCATTTCATTGATGCCAATTCAAACGGGGCAGACAGCTTAACGCTCACAACCGCCACGACTGGCAATGTCGTGATAAAAGGCATTGTTGGTGGTGATAGCACGAATAAGTTAAAAAGTTTAACGATTGGTTTAGTCGGTCAAAAAGCCTTTAATGTTTCGTTTGATAGCGAAGTCACAATTGATGGCGATGTGACCATTTACGCAAGCGGCACGGTGACATTTAAATCGGCATTAAACATTACCAATAATGGCAATTTGACCATCATGGGCGCAGATTTAATCGTTTTTGAAAATAACGTGGCGGTCGCGGGCAATATCTTTTTAGAAGGCAATGAAATTACGTTAAACGGTGGGCAAGAATCGGTGCGTACAACAGGCATTGGCAAAACGCTAACCATGCGTCCAACAAGTACGTCCTATGACATTTCAATTGGTTCGCCACCTGCTGAAAATACGCAAAATACGCTAAACATTACTAGCACCGAATTATTTACTTTGCGTGAAGGATTTTCAAAAATCGTGATTGGTCACGAAACCACAGGGCATACCACAGCGGGTGTTTCAAGCACCGTGTATTTAGGTTCAAAATCTGCAAATCAAAGCACTTTTTTTGATGCCGTCGAAATTTACGGCAATAAGATTCAAATCGATGATTTTTTTAATACCGATTTAAAATTCCAAACGAAAAGTACAATCAAATTAGATGCTCTTAGCGACATTACGATTAAAAATGAAGTCAAAGCGTTTAATAGCAGCACGAATTTGAATCAGAATATCTCGATTTATTCTGGCACTGGAAATGTGAAGCAAGTTGCCAATGATGGCGATACGCTGTCTCGTGAATCCATCATTGCCGCCGATTTAACGATTAACGTTGCCACAGAAATTGACTTAGGTTTTGTCAGTGCAACGACCATTTCTGCAACAAATAACAGTGCGACAGGAAATATCACGATAAATTCGACTGCGCCAACGACGGTTACGACAACAATTACGACACTAACGCCAAGAACCTCGGGCAATATCACACTTTCGTCAGACGTAAATAGTCTAGTTTTAAACACGGCATTGGCAGCAACAACGTCAGGAAATATCAGTGTTAAAGCAGGCTTATTAACCGTTGCAAATACCAGTTCATTAGCTGCAAATGGCGCGTTGACCATTGCACAAGCCGTTTCAACAGCAACAGGTTCAATTACGCTCGAAGCCTACAGCGATTTAACGCTAAACAATACCGTTTCAACAACGGGTTCAAGTGCGTTGTCGTTTAAATCAACGGCAGGAAAAATTTTGCAAAATTTTGATATTACCTCTGCAACAGGCAGCGCAATTACGCTCACGGCAGGTGATAACATCGAAATGCTCGACACAAAAACGATTTCAACCACAGGCACGATTACGCTCACCGCTGGCAACAATGTAAAACTGAGCATTTTAAATTCCACAACGACGGTAAATGTCACTGCAACAAATGGTGCGATTCTCGACAATTTAACCGCTGAAACTCCCAACATTTTAGGTTCAACAACATCTGCAACGTTGACAGCAAAAACAGGAATCGGTGCAGCAGGGACTTCGGATATAAACACAACCATTGCCAATTTAACGGCAACAAATGGCGCGACAGGCGGCATTTTTATCAATGAAACCGATGCTCTCACGATTGCTGGCACTGGCGTAAAACAAGACGGCGGCACGGGTTCGATTGTCATTACTAATGCGAGCGACAACATTATTACCGTTGACGGCGACGTGAATAACACGGGTTCTGGTCATATTCTCATCAAAGCACAAGACACGCTCACGCTTAACAGACTGGTCAAAAGTGCGACGGGAAATATCAGTTTATTGTCAGATACGAATTCAATTTTACTCAGTGCAACAGGCGGCATTGAAACGACTGGAACCAGTTCAAGTATCGATATTGACGCGGCACTCGCCATTACTATGACAGGCGGTTCAACCATTAAAGGCGGTGGTGGAAACGTTCGTTTGTATGCAAGAGCGGGAAATATCGCGCTGAGTTCTCTTGATGGAAAAACAGGCAAGGTGAGTTTATTAACGACAAACACTTATCGAATTCTTGATAACGATACCAGTGATGACATTGATGTTATCGCAGGCGGTTTGCGAATGAACACCTACAGCGTCGGTCAAGACAACAGCGGCGTGATTAACACGATTGAAATTGATACGACGGATTTAAGTGTTTACACCACGAGTAGTCTATTTTTAACCGAAGCGACTGGCTTGACGGTTAAAACTGTTGAAGCGATTACTGTCAAACGAGTGAATGTCGATGGGACAACGCTTACTGACCAAACTGATGCCGCGCAAAGTGATTTAGTTTCAACAACCAATGGTGCGATTGTATTGACTGCCACGACAGGCGACATTGTGATTCAAGATGGCAATGCAAATAATCAAGGCATTTTGGCAAATGGTTCGGGCAACATTTTAATCAATGCTACGACAGGAAACTTACGCATTGAAGCCCCTGTAAATAGCGGTTCTGGGCATATCAATTTACTTTCAGGGGCAACACTTACCCAAACTGCCGAAGGCGATGTGACAAGCATCTCAGGAACGATTGATGTTAATGCCACGACCGCAATTGTGATGGCGGACGGAGCTGCCACGCAAACCACAAATCAATCAATTCGTTACAAAGCAGGAACGGGCGACATAACGCTGGGTTATTTAGCCACTTATGGCGACGGCAGTTCAATGGGCGATATTGCCATTGTTGCAGGTGGCAAAATTATTGATGCCGACACCACAGGTTTTGATATACGCGCAAAAACGCTTTATTTCGCGGCAAATGGTATTGGTACTGGCGAAAATCCCCTTGAAATAACCGTTGATTCGCTGGCTGCAAAAGCTGATTCGGGCGGTATGTTTCTTTCACAATCCGCTGCGATAACGGTGGATTCTGTCTCTGCGACCGTTTTTCATGTGGGAACTGATGGTTCAACGTTATCCGCGCAAACTGAATCAGGTAGTGATTTAACGACAACAGGCAATGGCGCGATTTTTTTGAGTGCAACCGATATTGTTTTCAAAGATGGTGACGCAAACGGCAAAACGGTTTCAGGGCAAGGCAGCGGCAACATTTTGTTAAATGCCTCGGCGGGAAATTTAACGTTTTACGGTTCTCTCACTAGCACCTCAGGGAATGTGAGTTTACTTGCAAGCAAAGACGTGTTAATCAATTCCGCTACGCAACTGACCACAGGTTTTCCCTCGTCAGCGGCAACTTCTGGCAATCCAAGTATTGATATTCAAGCTGGGCAAACCATTAGTATGGTAATCGGTTCACAAATGCAAACAGGGAATGGCAACATTCGTTTAGCTGCAAACGGCGGGAATTTGACCTTGGGTTTTATCTCGGCAGGGATTGGCAATGTGAGTTTAATTTCGACTGGCAAAATTTTGGACAGTAATGAAAAAGGTCTCGATATTGTGGCGAACGGTTTGCGTATTTATGCGTCGGATGTGGGGTTAAATACCAATCCGCTAGAAATGAATGTAACAACATTAAGTGCGCTTGTTTATGGCACGTCAGGATTGTTTTTGACCGAATCCGATAGCGTCACCATTAGCAAAATTGACGATTTAACCGTTAATCGTGTTAGCGATAAAGCAGCGATTTCAAACCAAACGGATTTAACACAAAGCGATTTGGTCGGTTTAAATAACGGTTCGCTTATTTTGTCAGCTCCCACAGGTTCAATTACTGTTTTAGATGGTAATGACGACGGCAAAGGCATTGAATCTAAACAAGGCGGACAAATTTTACTGAGCGCATTCGACACGATTGATATTGAAGCGAATGTGCTAGCGAATCAAGGCAATATCAGTTTCTCTTCAACAAAACGCATCGTGCAAACAACAGGCGCAGATGTGGTCACAGGCGGCACGATTGATTACAACGCACTCACCACGATTACGATTGAAGACGATGCAATCATCAGCACCCAAGGCACGAATATCCGTTTGTTCGCCACAGACAGCATTTCATTTAGCGGCATTGATGCAAAAGGTGGCAATGTGAGTTTAATTGCCAAAAACCTTTTGGATTCAGGCGACAGCAATCTTGACGTAATCGCTAAAAACTTACGCATTAACGCAGGATTAGGTGCAGGAATACCTAAAAATGCGCTTGATATTAACGTCGAAAATGTCAGTGCAATTGCGTCAACAGGTGGGGTATTTTTAAATGAAACGGACGGTTTGAAAGTAACAAAATTGCCTGATATAGCTGTGAAACGAGTCAGTATCCTAGGTGAAGTCAGTGAAATTACCGATGCCGCGCAAAGTAATTTAACAACCACAACAGGTGCAATGGTTTTAACTACAAAATCTGGCGATATAACGGTTTTAGAAGGAAAATCTGACCGCAAAGGCATCGTTACCCAATCGGGAAATGTGCTGTTAAACGCGGCGGGAAATATCACCTTGCAAGCGACAATTGAAAATATCAACGCGCCAATTCAACTTATTTCAGGCGACACGATTTCGCAATTAGAAAACGGTTATTTGCTTTCAGGCGCAACGATTGATGTTTCAGCGAAAAATGCGATTGTGATGAACGCAGGTGCATTAACAAAAACCAGCAGCAATAAAGATATTCGCTACCAAACCACAACGGGCGATATAACGATTAGTTTAATTGACGCAGGCAAAGGCAATGTCGCGCTACTTTCAGGTGGCAAAATTTTGGATAATTTCAAAAGCTCCACGCAAGCAGCGGCTTTAATTGCTTCGGCAGCAAATTTAACAGCGGGTAATGCGATTGGTTTAGGCGGTGAAAATGCGAATCCGCTTGAAATTAACGTCGCGAAATTAACGGCTAAAACAGGTGCTGGCGGTGCATTTATTACTAATTCCAACTCAATAGCTATTGATTCAGTGAGTGTTAGCACGCAACTAATTGATACGTCAGGTATTGCAACAGCTGGGGAAACGCTTACTGAAAGTGATTTAAAATCGTTCGATAACGGTTCAATTATTTTGAACGCGCCACAAATTACGCTTCAAGATGGCGATGCAGATAACAAAGCCATTACCCTCGACGGAAGAGGAAATTTATTACTCAACGCAAGCAGCGCAGGCATTGACATTAACGCTGCCATTCAAGCAACTTCAGGCAATATCAGTCTTTTAGCCACTAACGCAAACAGTAAATTATTGGTAAATGCCGATATTTTAACGTCAGGCAATAGTTCAATTGATTTAGAGGCTCGCGGCGATATTTTTATGAAAAAAGACGTGAAAATCAGTGCCGAAGGCAATGTGCGTTTTAATTCAGGGGCAAATATCACGTTAAGCAACCTGACCACACTCGAAAGCGTGAGTTTGATTGGCGATAAAATCTTAAATGGTGGTGGCGCAACGAATGTTTCCGCCGATGCACTCCGCATTAACGCGGGCAGTTTAGGCACAAGCGATAAAGCATTTGCGACAAAAGTGAACGTCATCAGTGCCAGTTTAACGAGTGACGGCTTATTTTTAAATCAAGAAAATGCTCTGACAATTAGCCAAATTCTTGATGTAAAAATCAATCGGGTCACAAGTAATGGCAGTGTTGTTGCCGTGATTGATAAAAAACAAAGTGATGTTGTCGTCGAAAAAGGCGCAGTGATTATTGCAACAAAATCTGGCGATATAACGGTGAGTGATGGCGATGTGAATAGCAAAGGTATTGTGGCGGGGCAGGGAAATATCTTGTTGTCTGCGGCAGAGAATTTGAACATTCAAGCAGCGATTGAAAATACCGCAGGCAACATCAGTTTGCTTTCAGGCGCGATATTGACGCAATCAGCAACAGGAAATGTGACGAGCAGCGACGGCACGATTGACGTTATTGCAACGAAAGGCATTGTCATGAGTGATGGCGTAAGTACGAAAACCAGTGACCAAAACATGCGTTATAAAAGTGATGGTGACATCAGTGTTAACGTTCTCAATGCAGGGAAAGCAAGCATACTTGTTAGCTCTAACGGCACTATTACAAATGCTTTGCTAATCGAAAAATCAAATGTCATGGCAACCAGTTTAAATATCAGTGCAAAAGCCGTTGGAAGCGCAGAAAAACCTGTCAAAGTTGCTCTTGAAAAAATTGCGGCAACAGCGGGTTCAGGCGGATTTTTTATGAGTTCAGCAGGGGATTTAAACGTTGATCAAGTTGATGAAATCAGTGTGAATCAGGTGAAATTAGATGGCTCAGTTCGTGCCGATAAAGTGCCATTTTTACGAGGTATTACAACGAGCGAAAACGGTTCTATCGTGTTGTCAGCGGCAAATTTAAAAGTGCGTAATTTGACAGGCAGCAATACTTTTCAAAAAGACAGCAGTATTTTTGCGAGCGGAACGGGAAACATTTTATTGACCGCAAGCAAAGGTGATTTGAATTTGCTTTCAGGTGTCACCTCGCAAAAAGGTTCCATAACACTCGATGCGGCAAATACCATTCAACAAGACACAAAAGGCAGCGTTAGCGTTTTAGGGAATGGTTCAATTGATTTGAATGCAAAAGATATTCTCCAAGCTCAAACAACCAAAATGCAAACGGTTGGTGGCAACATGAGACTAAATGCCGATGCCATCACGCTAGGGAAATTGAACGCGGGAAAAGGAAATGTGAGTTTGATTGCCAGCAAACAAATCATTGATTTAGGCAAAACAACCGCTGTTGCGGTAACGGCAAATCAATTACGCATTTCGGCATTAGCGGTCGGTCTCGGTTCAAACCCATTAGATATTAAAGTCAGTTCGCTTAGTGCTGAAATAGGGCAGGGTGGATTATTTGTCGCTAACACATCAACTAATCTAACGC
>JAQTOT010000134.1 GCA_028713145.1 Methylococcales bacterium | reverse complement strand
ATCTGCACGGTATTCCACAAGTTTTATTGCATAACTTAGAACACAATCACGTTATTCATGAACGAATTGTGGTGTTAACGATTGTGACCACCGAAGAACCGTATGTTGACGATGAAAATCAACAAGTGAAAGTGCGAACTTTTGGCAGTCATGGGCAATTTTATCGCGTGAAATTGTATTTTGGTTTCAAAGAAAGCCCTGATGTTCGTTACGCGTTAAGTTTAGCCGCTAAAAAAGGGTTAGATTTAACAGGTGACGTGTCATTTTTCGTCGGAAATGAACATATTACCTTTAAACCACGCAGCACAATGCCTGCATGGCGACGCGATATTTTCTTGTTTTTATTTCATAACGCGAGCAGTGCGATTGGCTTTTTCAGAGTTCCTGTTGAAAAAGTTATCGAACTTGGCGTGCGAATTGAGTTGTAACGTTTCGTTTTATGCAAATAAAAATTAAACAACTCGGCATTCAAAATTACGAAAATGTGTGGCGTGAAATGCAGCAATTTACGCAACATCGCACCACTGAAACGCAAGACGAAATTTGGCTTTGTGAACATTTCCCCGTTTTTACATTAGGTTTGAATGGTCGGCGTGAACATTTGCTCAACGTCGGCGACATTCCCGTGATTCAAACTGACCGAGGTGGACAAGTGACGTATCACGGGCAAGGGCAGGCGGTTGTTTATGTTTTATTTGATTTGAAACGTTTGCATTTGAACAGTCAACAAATCGTTTCTCATCTTGAAAATGCGATGATTCAAACGCTCGCCAATTTTCAAATTTTCGCGCAAGCGCGAGCCGATGCACGAGGTGTTTATGTTCAAGATAAAAAAATCGGTTCCATCGGTTTGCGAATCAAAAAAAACGGCTGTTATCATGGTTTGAGTTTGAACAACAATATGGATTTAACGCCGTTTCAATTTATCAATCCGTGCGGTTATGCGGGTTTGCAAATGACGCAACTTGCTGATTTTGGCGTAATGATTGACACACCAAAACTCGCCGAGCAAATCGCTTTTAACCTTATCCAAGAAATTCAATGAGTAATTATCAAGCACCATCACGCACCACGCCGCAAACGCATCAACGTAACAGCGAAAAATTAGCGCGAATTCCCATTAAAGTTGAACAAAGAGAAACCACGCTACGCAAACCTGAATGGATACGCATTAAATTACCGTCAGGGCAAGAAACGACGCAAATCAAGCAACTTTTGCGTGAAAGTAAATTGCACACTGTTTGCGAAGAAGCGGCGTGTCCAAATTTAGCGGAATGTTTCAAACACGGCACAGCGACGTTTATGATTATGGGCGATTTGTGTACGCGCCGTTGTCCGTTTTGTGATGTCGCACATGGAAAACCGTTACCACTTGATGCAAATGAGTCGCATCAACTTGCCGATGCTGTGCAAAAAATGGCGTTGAAATATGTGGTGATAACCTCGGTAAATCGTGACGATTTGCGTGACGGCGGAGCAGGGCATTTTGCGGATTGCATCAAAGAAATTCGAGTGCAAACGCCGCAAACGAAAATTGAAATTCTTGTTCCCGATTTTCGCGGGCGCATTGAAAAAGCAGTTGAAATTTTAGCCGCGCAACCTTGCGATGTGTTTAATCACAATTTGGAAACCGTACCTCGTTTATATGAAAAAGCCAGACCTGGTGCAGATTATCACGGTTCGCTGGAATTATTCCGCCAATTTCACACCGCAAAACCGAATGTGCCAACAAAATCAGGTTTGATGCTGGGAATTGGCGAAACAGAAGACGAAGTTATGCAAGTGATGAAAGATTTGCTTTCAGTCGGTTGTTCGATGTTGACGTTAGGGCAGTATTTACAACCTAGCAAATCGCATTTGGCAGTTGAAGAATATGTTACGCCCGCGCAATTTGACCGTTACGCACAAATCGCCAAAGAGTTAGGTTTTAAACAAGTTGCGAGTGCGCCGTTAGTTCGCTCGTCGTATCATGCCGATTTACAAGCCAAATCCGTCGTTTAATCATTTTAGGAAATAAAATTATGCAAACTGTTGATACCTTAATTCACGCGCGTTGGGTAATTCCGATTGAACCTGAAAACACGGTTTTTGAGCATTACAGCCTCGCTATTCATGACGGCAAAATTGTGGGGTTATTGCCGACTGAACTCGCGCAACTCGAATATAAAAGCGACAACGTGATTGAATTGCACACGCACGCTGTGACCGCAGGTTTTGTGAACGCCCACACGCACGCCGCAATGAGTTTAATGCGCGGTATTGCCGACGATTTGCCGTTGATGGATTGGTT
This sequence comes from Methylococcales bacterium, assembly GCA_028713145.1. GTDB lineage: Bacteria > Pseudomonadota > Gammaproteobacteria > Methylococcales > Methylomonadaceae > UBA10906. Next base: position 5,689 of record JAQTOT010000134.1, on the reverse strand, counting down.
GCAAAATCATATTTGGGTGCTAGAAAGCAAATGGATGAGTGAGGAATTTGTACGCGATGGCACAGATTTAGCCATTGCGGAAATGTTGCGTGGTGGTACGACGTGTTTTAACGATATGTATTTTTTCCCCGAAATTTCTGCACAACAAGCTATTAAACACGGTATTCGCGCGAGTTTAGGCTTGATTGTGATTGATTTTCCGTCGATTTGGGCGCAAAACAGCGACGAATATATCGACAAAGGTTTAGCGTTACATCAAACCTTGCTTGAACACGAGTTAATTTCAACGCCTTTTGCACCACATGCACCTTATACCGTTTCAAATCAACCACTCACGCGCATTAACGAATTGGCGCAGGATTTAAAGTTGCCTGTTCACATTCATTTACACGAAACCGAGCATGAAGTGGAATCGGCTTTTGCGGAAAGTGGTGTGCGTCCCATCGACCGTTTGAATGCGTTAGGCTTAGTGAATGATTCGCTGATTGCCGTTCATGCTACGCAATTAAGCGATGAAGATATTGCATTACTCGCCCAAGCAGGCGCGAGTATCGTGCATTGCCCAGAATCCAATTTGAAATTGGCGAGCGGTTTTTGTCCTGTGGCGAAATGTTTGGATGCTGGGGTTAATGTCGCGCTCGGCACCGATGGCGCGGCGAGTAATAACGATTTGGATATGATTGGCGAAATGCGAACAGCTGCGTTAGTGGGCAAAGCTGTTGCCAATAACGCTAAAGCCATTCCCGCCATGACCGCATTACGCATGGCAACGATTAACGGTGCAAAAGCGTTGGGTCTCGATAAACAAATTGGCTCGCTGGAAATTGGAAAATCTGCCGATGTGATTGCGATTGATTTAAGTGATTTGGAAACGCAACCGCTTTATTGTCCGATTTCACAAATTGTTTATGCGGCAAATCGCACGCAAGTGAGTGACGTGTGGGTGGCAGGAAATCACCTTTTGAAATCGCGTCATTTGGCGACGTTTAAAATGACCGAACTGAAAGCAATTATTGATAAATGGCATGTTCGATTAGCTGCAAAATGAGAGATGAATATCTTTTATTTGCATTCCAATCCTAAAATTTGCGCCGAGCAGCACGTCGATAAACACGTTGTGAAAATGATTTTGGAATACGCACAATTGCTTTCCACAACACACCGTTTTTTAGATGGCACGGAGACATTGAAAATTTCAGGAGCAGGGCGGAGAGTAAAGCGTTGGAAATTACCCGATGAACACGATGCGATTTTGTATGAAGCAACGCATATTCAACATCCATCGGCAATTTGGACTCGTCAAAGTGCTGAAAATTATGCTTTTTTATGGGAATTGTTTAATTGCCTGCTTGATGAGTACACGTTTCGTTATGAAAAACAACACGCTACCAGCCGATTATTAACACCTTTGAAAACCTTGCCGAATCAAATTTCGTCAACGGATTTTACTCAACCTACGCCTGCAATGCCTGATGAATACAAGGTTGCGGGCGATTCTGTTGCTTCGTATCGAAATTATTATTGTGGCGCGAAAGCACAACTGTTTAGTTGGAAAAAACGGGGAACGCCAGATTGGCTTATTCATTGAATTGCCAATACTTAATCGTGATTGTGGTCATGGTTTTTCTCTTTGGGTTCACTTCATTTCAAATGCAGGTTTGTCATACTGACGACGACCAGTAAAGTCTGTTGGAAAAATTTTATCGCCTTCAATGCGATAACTTTGTTTGTCGTAGCGTTTGTTGCCGATTGAATCGGTTTCGTAAATTCGCCCGTTGTCTGTAATCGTGTAAGACGGTTTATCGTACTGGCGATTACCAATTGTGTTGGTTGAATAAATGCGTTTGTCAGCAGCTTGGGCTGATAGCGCAAAAATAATTAAGCTGGTGAAAAGAATGAATTTCATAACACCATTCCTATTTAGACCCATGTGTCCACGATAAGCCCCACCGATAATGTTTATCAAGCTCTTTATGTCCTTGAAAATACTTATTTAGTTTAGTTACTTTCAATTCACCGTTATCGTTTTCAATCATTGCAATTGCGCCCATTCTAAGGTTTGATGAACTTGCATCAAGTTTAACTTCAATAACAGGATGATTTGGAACGCTTACCGTGACGATAGCATTAGCTTGTTGCCAATTAGGACTACCTTCATAAATAAAAGCAAACACACAAATACGCTTGATTTCTTTTAGATGGTCGCCGTTAATGTAGATAAATTCGCCAGCGGTATTTGCGCCTGTTCTGTCATCTCCAGCAAGATAAATATAAGGCGGGGTTTCATACTTGCCAAACTGATTACCTAAGGCTTGCACGACCAATTTTGTACCATCACTTAATTCATATAAACAAGCTAAATCCAAATCTATGCCGCAACTTTTCGAGAAAAATCCTTTTTTCGTTTTTTCATTCGTCCAATTTAAATTGCACACAATTCGTCCATAGCCGCCTTGCTTTGGTTTTTCTAACGAAATTTTATCGCCCGACTTTTCTAACGTAATTTTAGATAGCGACAGTTTTGGTTTTTCAGGTTGTGTTTGAGGCGTTTCTTCCAAAACTTCGCCACCAAAATGCTCAAGCAATGCACTCAAACCGCCGTTAAAACCTTGCCCAAACGCATTAAAACGCCATTCACCATTTTTACGATAAATATCGCCCAGCATTAAGGCTTTTTCATTATTGAAATCTGCGCCTGAAAAATTAAATCGCGCTACTTCAAAACTATTGCTTAAAAATCGTAAATAACCAGCTTGCATTTGATTCATGGTTTGCGAGCCATCAATTGCCGCTGTAAAACTTAACGATTCAACCGCAGCAGGTAATTTATTCAAATCACACAGAAACGTTGCTGAGTTATTTGCAAAAGAGAGCGAAATGCCGCCGCATGGCATTTTAGGTTGATTGAAAAATGTCATGTATTCATCGCGTAACAATTTTCCGTCGGCATTCAAACCAAAACACGAAAAATCAACAGGTATGCCTGTAATCGACAATTCAATTTGAAACGCTTGATTTGTATTCGGTAAAAATTTAGTAATCGGTGTACGTTGCCCTTTTAGAATTTCCATGATTTTTTTCCAATGAATAGAAATTAAAAAGGCAGATTCAAATTGATTGAATCTGCCTCGAAATAATTTTAAATGTTAATGCCAAAATTACGCGCCAAAGGAGCTAATCCACCTGCGTAACCTTGCCCAACAGCTTTAAACTTCCATTCGCCATTGTTGCGATAAATCTCGCCAAAAATCATAGCCGTTTCAATTGAAGCATCTTCGGTTAAATCATAACGCGCTATTTCAACACCAGTATCTTTGTTGACGACACGAATAAACGCATTTGAAACTTGTCCAAAATTTTGTTTGCGAACTTCTGCATCGTGGATGGTAACGGCAACAGCAACACGTTCAATATCAGCAGGGATTTTATTGAGTTGCAAAATCAGCGATTCGTCATCGCCATCACCTTTGCCTGTTAAGTTATCACCTGTGTGTTCAACAGAACCGCAACTTGAACGTAATTGATTGTAAAAAATAAAATCCGCATCGGTGCGGACTTTACCGTCATTTTTCAACATAAACGCACTAGCGTCTAAATCAAAATCCTGACCATCGGTTGGTCTTGCATCCCAACCTAAACCAACAATCAAATTGGTTAATGTTGGGTCTGTTTTGGTTAAACTTAAATTGCCGCCTTTGTTGAGTGAAATAGCCATTTGAAAATCCTCGTGGGTTTGGTTAAAGAAGTTGCAGTATAAAACACACCGACGGCAGGTTGTGTCATCATAAAAATGGCGGGGAAAATAATTTCATTATTTCACTATCGAAATCCCGTATAATTTTGCCCATGAGAACCGTTATCGAAACACCTACATTTCAAAAACAAGTCGCCAAAATTTGGACAGATGATGAACGCCTTGCGTTTATTGATTGGATTGCCGTAAATCCATTAGCTGGTGACGTAATTCCCAATGCCGACGGTGCAAGAAAAGTGCGATGGTCAATTACTGGCAATGGTAAGCGCGGTGGGGTTCGCGTGATTTATTTCAATATAACCGAGCAAGGCACAATTGTTTTGATTACGCTGTATCAAAAATCCGAACAAACCAACATCACAAAAAAAGAAATTAAAAAGGCGATTTAAATGGACATCGAAAAAATAGCAATGGCGATTGAAGTCGACGCAGGAATGCAACTTGACGATTTACGGCAAGGGTTAGCCGAAATGAAAAATGGCATTGGGCGAGTGAATACGCCTGAGCAAATTTTACTTAGAACCGTTCGTACAAAAATTCGATTATCACAACAACGTTTTGCCGACGTAATAAAAACACCTGTTTCAACGCTGCGTGATTGGGAACAGGGACGGTTTAAACCTTCGGGCGCAGTGTTATGTTTATTAAAAATCATCGATAAACATCCTGAGCTGATTTCAGAACTTGAAACCGTTTAATTACTGCCGCATTTCGTCATCGCTCAAATAATCCCGCCCCCCTTGAAACAATGTGTGATGTAATTCATTCGGGCTAATCACTTGCACATTTGGCAACCAATATCGAATCAGCGGCAAAATTTGGTGGTCATGAGCAATCCGTGACGACACAATCAAACTGCCATCTTCTTAGCTGTGTAAAACAAAACGCTTTCAACACATTTTCGACTTTCGCGGCGAGATACCAAATCGCTTTGTGATTCACCAATTTATAAGGTTCGGCGCGATACGTTTTTTCTTTGTATTCAAATTGCACGAGGCGATGTTGCAAAATCGCTTGTTCGAGTTGTTTAAATTCGTGGCTTTTTCTCGATAAATCTTCGTAATGATGCCCTTTAACCAAATAGGCTTGCGAAATGCGTGAATCAAAAAGTTCACGCAAAAAGTCATCTTTTAATTTGGGAAATAACGCTTTGATACCAGACAAACAGGCGAAGTGTTCAACGTCTTTGAGATGGAGTTTGCCTAAATAAAAGGATTCGAGATAAAACAAATTGCCATCTTTTCGAAGCGGCAAATAAGCGAAGCGTTCCAGTAAATCACGCTGAATGGTACGAACGGTAACGTTGAATTCGAGAGCAAGTTCTTTGGGGTCGAGCTTTTCGCCTTCATTAAACTTTTTCAAAATTTCAGTTAAACGAACGGCGGTTTTATCGTGGTCAGTGGTTTTTGTCATGGTGATTTTCAATGAATTTGAAAGAATGACAAAAACAATAACATAGCGTGACGACAGGTTATGTCATTTGTTAAAAGTGAGTTTTTTATGCAAAACGTGGAAACGCCGTTTGCTGTCAAAAATCCGCAGAGCCGAGCAAAATCACCTCAATTTCTTCCGTGATTTCTTCTTGGCGAAAGGTTTGTGATTTTCGATATAAATTTTGCGTTTGATTATCAAGATGTTGCACCGCGCCGTCTAAATGTTGCAAACGTCTTCGATTTTCGGTGAGGAGCGACAAATACAAAATTTCCTGCACCGCCGCAAGTAAATACTGTTTCAGTAAACTCGCAAAAAAATGTTCAGGCGGTAAATTTAGCTCTAACGGTTTATTGCTTGGTTTGGCGGGAATTTGTAACGGCAAGACTTGCCTGCGTGTAATTGTATCATTTGGGTAATCATGATAAAGCGCGATAAATGTTTGGTTTTCGGGCAGCTTTTCAAACTGTTCAAATAATTTTTCTACCACTTGCGAAACATCTT
>JAQTOT010000133.1 GCA_028713145.1 Methylococcales bacterium | reverse complement strand
CCATGCACTTAACTCGATACATTCAACCACCATGTCTAATGGCACAACGAAAGTCGTATCACCAACGCCGACCATAAAGCCGTCGATAATGGCGAGCGTCAACGGCAAACGAATCCGAATGGTGCTGCCTTGACCTTCAACGCTGTCTAATTCAATTCTGCCGCGCAAGGCTTGAATGTTGCTGCGTACCACGTCCATGCCCACGCCACGACCTGATAAATTACTAATCGCATCGGCGGTTGAAAAACCCGCTTCGAAAATGAGGTTGTAGATTTCTTTGTCAGACAAATTGGCGTTTTCATCAACTAATCCGCGCTCAATCGCTTTACTTAGAATTTTGGCTTTATTTAAACCGCCGCCATCGTCGGTCACTTCGATAACAATGCTGCCAGCATCATGATACGCATTGAGTTTGAGCGTACCTTTCACAGGCTTACCACGCGCCAAACGCACCTCAGCAGGTTCAATACCGTGATCCATTGAGTTACGCACTAAATGTGTTAGCGGGTCGCCAATTTTTTCAACAACGGTTTTGTCGAGTTCAGTTTCAGCACCGCTAATAACGAGGTTGATGTCTTTGCCCAGTTCTTTACTGACATCACGCACAACGCGCTGGAAGCGGTTGAAGGTCGCGCCAATTTGTACCATTCGCAAAGCAAGTGCTGAGTCGCGCACTTCTTCGACTAATCGTGACAGTGTCGCAGTGGATTCCATCAAATCTGCCATGCCTGCTTTTTGTGCAATAAGACTTGTGCCTGCTCCCGCGATAATGAGTTCGCCAACCAAGTTAATCAGTTCATCGAGTTTGTCTGCATCGACGCGAATCAAGTTAGCTTCAGCTTTTTTATGTTCTTTGACTTGCTCTTGTTTTTTTAACGCGGCTTCAACAACTGGTGGGCTAACCATTTGTTGTTCAACCAATACTTCACCGATAGGACGTTGTGGCTCATCGGTACTGATTTCTGATTGAACTTGCAAAACACGTTTAAGTTCGTCTGGCGTTAATGTGCCGCAATTAACTAAAAGTTCACCCAAGCGCATTTCTTGTTCGGGCAATTCTTGAATCAATTTTTGATATTCTGAAATCTTGCTGTTTGGTGGCAAAATGTGAATCTCACAGTCGCTACGAACAAAATTGAAGACGTTATCAATGTCGGTTTTGCTCGCTTCACTGCGGAAACTAATTTCAAAACCCAAGTAACACGATTCAGGATCCATTTCTTCAGCGGATGGAATTGCATCAATAATGGTGACGAGCTGAACGATGGTTCCCAATTTAGAAAGGTGACGCACGAATGAAAAAGGATCCATCCCATTTCTGAAAACATCTGTGCCAAAACGTAACGATAAATGCCAATGATCTGCACCAACTTGATCACCTGTGCTGCTTTGTTCACTAACATTTAATTTTTGAACAGGTGGAAAAGAAACCTCTTTGATTTCTTTGCCCAAATACACTTCTAACTGTGCCGTTAAACGTTTGCCGAAGTCTGTTGTTTCAGTTGAAGGCGTACTGCCTTCGACAACATGTTCAACCAATGTGACTAAATGATCATGCACTGCGATAAATAACGCGGTTAAGTTAGAATTTATGACAATTTCACCACTGCGAGCGCGGTCTAAAACGCTTTCAGCGGTGTGGGTAAATTCCACAATAAACTCAAGACCAAATAAACCAGCTGAACCTTTAATCGTGTGAGCGGCACGAAAAATGGCATTGATAATGTCAGGATTTGTCGGGTCTTGTTCTATCACTAAAAGTGATTCTTCCATTTGTTCGAGTAATTCTTTGCACTCGACCACAAAGGTTTGTAAATAATCATCTGGGATAATCATGCAATTGCCTCCTTACTTTTCGCGTAAGTTAAGGAATCACCAAAAAAGCTCGCAAGCCCTGATAAATCCAGAAGGTTTAACACCGCAGCACTGCATCCCGTTAGACGAAACTTTCTATTTAAGGCACTCGCGCCTTTTTTTGTCATAATGAGCAGTTGCAATCCCGCTGCATCAAATTCTTCCACCGCAGATAAATCCATTTCGAATTCATCATTTGCAAGCAAAGCCCCTAATATCTGCTCTTTCAGTTCGCCAACGGTGTAAATGGTAAACTCACCTTCGATAGCAAGGTGGTTGCCTTGTTCTTTTTTTTTGGGCATAAGTCCCCCTCTAGTTAAAAAAATCCCCGTTTTGTGACACAAAACGGGGGATAGAACTTGTTACGCTAAAATGAGCTGTGAAACAGCCGCCAGCAAATGTGGTGGTTGAAAAGGTTTTACAATCCACGCCTTCACGCCTGAGGCTTTGCCTTCACTCATTTTGGATGCCGCTGTTTCGGTGGTAAGCATAATAACGGGGGTAAATTTGTAAGCAGGCAGTAGCTTTGCTTGTTTAACAAACGTTAAACCGTCCATATTCGGCATATTCACGTCACTAATAATCAAATGGATTTTTTTACCATCTAGTTTTGATAACGCATCTTTGCCATCTTCGGCGGTAATCACGTCATACCCTTCGCGTTTTAAAGTGGTTGTCATCACTTGTCTAACAGATGCCGAGTCATCGACAAATAAAATTGTTTTAGCCATGTTTTATTCCTCAAAAAAATGTAATGCCTGACACTTGTTCAGATTCAATTGTTTTTGCGCCTTCGTGCGCCTCAAGCTGTTCTTTCATCGTGTAAGTTTGAGTTAGTTCTTCGATCCACTTCCCTGCATCGACCGATGTTAGATTTCCTTTAGCATTTTTTTCCTCCTCTAATTCGCTCAAGTGCTGTTCTAGCTTGTTTAAGTCGTTTGTGACGAGTGCCAAAATCTGGCTAACACGGTCTTGAAATTGCAATTCCATAAAGACTTCAGAAATTTCATCGTTAATTGCGCTATTTTCAGTACGCAACACTTCCGCAGATTCAGACAGTTTTTCTGCCGCGTGTGAAAATTCGTTTAATACTGTCGAAATGGTGTGTTCAGCGTAATTGAGCGTTTCTTTGTCTTGCCGTGCGAAATTTTGAGAAATGCTCAGTGTGTTATCGATAGCTTCATTAACTGACACGATGGTGTTGTTGATTTGTTTGCCGACTTCACCCGAAGAACGTGCGAGCTTGCGAACTTCGTCAGCGACAACTGAAAAACCATGCCCTGCGTCGCCAGCGCGTGCTGATTGAATGGCGGCATTGAGCGAAAGAAGATTTGTTTGACTGGCAATGCTGCTTACTTCAGATGCCATTTTGCTTAATGCTTCGGTGAATCCCGATAAACTTTCGATAGAACGCAGTAATTTTTCTTTTTCTGCTAATGAAGAACTTAGCCCGTCGGTAATGCTGCTCAGTCTTACCTGCCCACGTTGCAACAATTCAACAATCCCGCCTGATTCATCATCGCCCATTGAACCTTGAGAAGCCTTTACGGCAGCATCTAATCGTTGCGATAGTGCATCGAAACGTTGTGCTAAATTTGAAATCGCTTCTTCCGTGTGTGTTCGAGCCATTTCAATTTGATTTGCCCAAATCGGTAGCACTTGTTGACACAATGGACTCAGCCCGACAACACCATAATCTTCTGGAGGACAAGCGGTCACTTCTTGTTGTGAGAAAGTGGTTGTGAAATGCGTTAGTCGATGTATCAAATTTTCAATACATTCTTCAATTGAAAGAGACTCGCTATCTAGGCTTTCATGATCAAGCTCTTCAAAGCGGGTTATTAAATCTGTGACCACCGTTTGAATACGCTCGCGTTCTTGTTCAATTTGCGATGCACACGTTCGTGCGAGTAATTCAGTGTGTTCGTGTTGCAGCGTCTGAATTTTTCGTTCACATTCTCGTTGCAAATTTTCACGAAAGTTGAGTGACATGGCTTCTAACGCGGCATGTTGACGCTTTTGATTCCACACATGCAAACCTGCGGTGATAGCAATCATTCCAGCGGATGTTAAAAGCCCCGTTGTTGTGAATTGGCTGCTTATTGCAACGCTTAATGCCCCTGTGCTACCACAAGCCCATAAAGGCAATGCTGCCTCATACTTCCTCTGACAATTTTTCATTTACTCCCCATCGTTTGTTTAAATTGACATTGACTCGATACTGTTTTAATGCTTGAGTTTCGAGTTTAACATAGCAAGCAATTATTTTGCCATTTGGGGATAGACAAAAAAACGGTAAATGCAGCGAGGATTGAGGATGACGGCGATATTTTTTAAAACGCATAAAAAAAGACCTAGATTTTTATCTAGGTCTTTTTATTTTTTTAACTAAATATTTAGGCGAATGTAGGGGCGAATCATATTCGCCCTACCATACATCACCTATTCATTTTCAGATTCAAAACCGTATTTGTCGGACAATTTTAATAAAACAAATAATGCCCCTGTTCCACCGTCCTTTTGCGTAGCACTGCAAAATGCTTGCACGTCTTTGTGTTGCCGTAGCCAACGATTCAATTCGTTTTTAATGACAGGTAAATTATCGAGTGAGCGATAACCTTTCCCATGAATAATATGCACACAGCGACAACCTTCTTCGACGCTGTTGTGCAAAAAATGGAGCAACTGTCTTCGCGCATCGTGGGTATTCAAACCGTGCAAATCAATTTCGGCATCAATGCCAAAAAAGCCTTTTCGCAATTTTTTTAACACAGAATTTTGCAGTCCCGCTGACAAAAAATTCATCGAATCGTAAATACCAACGGTTTCAATTTCTTCAGGATTGCGTGAATTCAAATGCGCGTCGAAATTGACTGCAATAGGTTTGGGATATGGTTTAGGCTTCGGGCGAATTTGCTCATGCAGTGGCACTTTATCTTGTTTGACGGCTTGCACTTTGCCTACGGTTTGGCGAAATAAATCGAAATCGTCGCTCATTTTGTTTCTTGTTGATTTAACCAAGATTGTAAAATCAATTGCGCGGCAAGTTCATCTTGTACTGCCCACAATTTCGTGGCATTGACGTGAACATCGTCAAACAGCATTTGTTTGGCTTCAAAGGTCGAAAGCATTTCATCTTGTTGATGGACGGGTAAATTAAATCGTCCGTTGAGTTGACGACAGAATTTGAGCATTTTAGGCGTGACAGGATTATCCGTGCCGTCATGTTGGCGTGAAATACCGACCACAAACCCAGCGGGTTGCCATTCTTGCACTAATTTTTCGATTGCTTGCCAATTCGGCGTTTGATTTGGAGAGCGCAAAGTTTGTAGCGAATTCGCCGTTTTAGTGGTGAGTTGCCCAATTGCCACGCCGATTTTTTTGGTGCCAAAATCAAAACCCAAAAACGTATCGCTCGATTTAAACGCTAACGGATCACGCATGACCCGCGCCGACTGTGAGTTGGTTAATATCAATTCCAATTTGACTTGCCGCCATTTTCCAACGCAAATCAATCGGCGTATCAAATAAAATCGGCTCGCCAAAGGGCGCGTTGAGCCATGAATTAGATAACATTTCTTGTTCGAGTTGCCCCCTGCCCCATCCCGCATAACCTAATGCGACAAAATAACGCTCTGGCCCTTCGCCGCGTGCAATGGCTTCAATAATATCGCGCGACGTGGTCAGCGACATCGTGTCAGAAATCGGCATTGTAATTGCCCATTTTCCGCCCGTTGTGTGTAACACGAAACCACGTTCTTGTTGCACAGGGCCTCCGAAATACACAGGCGCGTCTGCTGCCGTCAATGACCCAATTGGAATATCCATTTGCATGAAAATTTCTTTGAGTTTCATGTTCGATTCACGATTTATCACAATACCTAACGCTCCGTCGGCGTTGTGTTGGCAAAGATAAATGGCGGCATGTGAAAAACGACTATCGATTAACGTCGGCATCGCGACAATAAATTGATTATTTAAATAATTTTTTTCAGTCATGGGTTTTTATTTCCAAAATTTAGGAGCAAACAAACGTTTTGCAAATTATAGCATTCATACAAAAGCCCGCCCGTTTTCAGAATCGAGTATTATAATTTCTGACTTTTACTTGCCTTTACTTACAAAAAACATGAATTATTCAATCGATACAAACTCTCTTGAAACCCTAAAAACCAACTGTGCCATTGTTGGAATTTATAGCAATCAAACACTTAGTAACGCAGCACAAGTTTTAGATGATGCTACAAATGGCTTAATTTCTAGCATCGTAAAACGTGGTGACATTTTGGGAAAACTCAATGACACGTTGTTGTTAAACGTGATTGTAAATAACAACATCGAGCGCGTTTTATTAGTGGGTTTAGGTGAACAAAAACCGCTCACCACAAAAAATTACCGCAAAGTGTTAGCAGCGGCGATTGGTGCAATTAAGAAATCACGTTTCGATTCAGCGGTTGTTGCTTTAAGTGATGTTGAAGTTGAAAAAGCCGATGTCACGTTGAAAACGCGCCAAATTGTTGAAGTGTTTGAAGATGCGATGTATCAATTTTCAGAATGCAAAAGCAAACCTGCTGACGAAATAACGTTAAAAAATATCGTAATTTCTGCCACCGATTCAGCCGCACAAACAGGTTTAACACAAGGTTTAGCGATTTCAGGCGGCGTGAGTTTGGCAAAACATTTAGCCGATTTACCTGCCAACATTTGCACACCGACATTTTTAGCGCAACAGGCATTAACGCTTGCGACAAATTTTGCTGCGATTGAAACGACTGTTTTAGATGTTGCCGACATGGAAAAATTGGGCATGGGATCATTGCTTGCTGTGGCGCGTGGTAGCCGTGAACCCGCTAAATTGATTTCGCTCGAATACAAAGGCGGCGAAACAAATGCCAAACCAATTGTATTAGTCGGAAAAGGTTTAACGTTTGATGCAGGCGGAATTTCACTCAAGCCTGGTGCGGGCATGGACGAGATGAAATACGACATGTGCGGCGGTGCGGCAGTTTTGGGAACATTGCAAGCCGCTGCTGAATTAAAATTACCGCTCAATATCGTCGGTTTAATTCCAGCCACAGAAAATTTACCCGACGGGCAAGCCAATAAACCTGGTGACGTGTTAACTAGCATGTCAGGCAAAACGATTGAAGTATTGAACACCGATGCGGAAGGTCGTTTGATTTTGTGCGATACGCTCACTTATGCAAAACGTTTTAATCCCGAAGTGGTGATTGATTTAGCGACCTTGACGGGAGCCGTTCTAGTCGCATTAGGACGTGTACCAAGTGGCTTGCTCGGCAACGATGACGCACTATGCAACGATTTAATCTCTGCAAGTGAAACAGCAAACGACAGTGTTTGGCGGTTGCCGCTTTGGGAAGAGTATCAAGAACAATTGAAATCAAACTTTGCCGATTTAGCCAACATCGGCGGTAAAGATGCTGGCACGATTACCGCTGCATGTTTCTTAGCGAATTTCACTGAAGAATTCCGCTGGGCGCATTTGGATATTGCAGGCACAGCGTGGCGTACAGGCAGTGCAAAAGGGGCAACAGGTCGTCCTGTGCCGCTTTTGACACAATACTTATTAAATCGTGCCAATGCCTGAAGTTACGTTTTACGTTTTAAATAGCGAATCGATTTACGATCGTTATTTATTTGCCTGCAAGTTAATTGAAAAAGCTTATAACAGCGGCAAATTTTGTTACGTTCTGCTCGATTCTATCGAGCAGTGCCAACGCTTAGACGATATGTTGTGGACATTTCGCACAGGAAGTTTTCTTCCGCATCAACTTTTCACGGGCGTTGTGCCTGAAATAACAAAACAAGTTTTAATCGGTACGGCAAATGCACCTGAATTGTGGCAAAGCGTGGTTTTTAATTTGTCATCTCACATGCCGCAAGAATGGCAACAAATGCAGCGAGTGTTAGAGATATTGGACAATAATGAAATGACAAAAGCGGCAGGGCGAGAGCGTTATCGCGCTTATAAACAAGCGGGAATCGAGATTGTGACACATAAAATTGCCTCTGTTTAATTTACTTCCACTTGAAGGTTAAAGCCACCGACTTTAGTCGGTCAGATTTATCATCAATTTTCCTTCGTATTAAAATCCGTATTTTGAGGTACGAAATATGGAGTATCGTTATGGAAGTCACACTG
>JAQTOT010000132.1 GCA_028713145.1 Methylococcales bacterium | reverse complement strand
ATCATCGTAGTGATTGGGCGAATATGATTCGCCCCTACATTGAGAAAAAAATCTTTATGTCACAAATTCAAACAAAACTGTGTGAATTAAAAAATCACATTGCCAGCGAAATTATCGGGCAAGACGAATTAGTGGAACGTATGCTAATTGGCTTACTTGCCGATGGGCATATTCTAGTCGAAGGCGCACCAGGTTTAGCGAAAACTCGCGCTATTAACATATTAAGTCAAGGCATTGAAGGTGATTTTCACCGCGTGCAATTTACGCCAGATTTACTGCCTGCCGATTTGACGGGAACGGAAATTTATCGCCCACAACAAGGCACGTTTGAGTTTCAAAAAGGTCCGCTTTTTCACAATTTGATTTTGGCGGATGAAATCAATCGTTCACCTGCCAAAGTACAAGCCGCCTTGCTTGAAGCGATGGCAGAGCGGCAAATTACCGTTGGACAAGCGACGTATAAATTACCACCGTTATTTATGGTTATGGCAACGCAAAATCCGATTGAACAAGAAGGGACTTATCCGTTGCCCGAAGCGCAACTTGATCGTTTTTTGTTGCAAGTCAAAGTCGATTATCCCAATGTAGAGCATGAAAAAACGATTTTGCGTTTAGTTCGCGCTGAAGCGCGGCAAGCAGCAAAAAGTTTGAAAAAAACGTTTGAGAAAATTACGCAAGCCACCTTATTTGAAGCACGAAATGAAGTATTAGATTTGCACATGAGTGAGCCGCTTGAGGATTATTTGTTGCAAATTATTTTAGCTACTCGCAAACCTCAAGCCTACGGCGACGATTTAGCAAGTTGGTTGCAATATGGCGCAAGTCCACGCGCGACCATTTCACTCGATAGATGTGCGCGAGCTAAAGCGTGGCTTGCAGGACGTGATTTTGTGTCACCTGATGATATTCAAGAAATGGCATTTGATGTGCTGCGCCATCGAGTGATTTTGTCTTACGAAGCGGAGGCACAAGGCATGACAACCGATGAGGTAATTAAAGAATTGATTGCACGAATCCCTGTGCCGTGAAAACGTTATCCTAACGCGCATTATTTTCTCGTTTTTTTGCCTTTTGATTTTGCCGCTTCAGCTGCCTCTAACTCTTGTTTTTTTGCCGCTTCAGCTTCCAAAGCCGCTTGATATTCAGATTTTGACATCTTTTTGGGTTGCACTTCTTCTGGCTGTTGATACGCGCGTTCAAATTGCTTTGAAAAAATGTTATCCACCGTCAAAATAGGAATAATCAAAATCATCAGCACCGCAATTGCGACAAACGCGGGATTCATAATGCTTGATAGCCACCATGCGATAAGTCCGCCAATCAAAAAGCGTGTAAAACTAGGCATTTTTAAATAGGTGACTTTTTTTGCTTTTTCATCAGCCATTTTTGTTCATCTCCTTAAATTAACGCAGCGAAACAGGTTGTAAAAAACTGCCCAAGGCTTGTCCAAACGATGCACCTAAACGTCCAGCAATTTTATCCATCAAGCGTTGTTGCGGTGTGAAATTGACCTCTTCTTCTGCACCGATTACGTCTTTGGCAATTTCTTTTTGAGTGGCAAAGTCATCAACTAAGCCTAATTTCTTTGCTTCTTCACCCGACCAAACCAAACCTGAAAACAAATCTGGTGTTTCTTTTAAGCGTACGCCGCGTCCCATTTTGACAGCTTGAATAAATTGTTGATGCACTTGGTTGAGCAAACTTTGCATATACATCGTTTCACTTTCTTTGCGCGGTGTGAAAGGATCGAGCATCGCTTTGTGTGACCCTGCTGTCATGACGCGACGTTCAACGCCTAATTTTTGCATTCCTTCCACAAAACCAAATCCGTCCATAATGACACCAATTGAACCGACTAAACTTGCAGGATTGACAAAAATTTTATCGCTTGCCGAGGCAATGTAATAACAACCTGAAGCACACATATCGCTCACAACGGTATAAATCGGCATGGCAGGATGTTCTTTTTTGATACGGCGAATTTCGTCATAAACATACGCCGATTGCACGGGACTTCCACCTGGTGAATTCGCGTGCAAAATAATACCTTTCGTTTTTTTATCTTCAATCGCATCGCGCAAACCTTCGATAATCGAATCCGCATTTGCGTCTTTATCTTCGCCAATTTGTCCCGTTAAATCAATGATTGCTGTGTGACCATCGCCTTTTAAGTCGTGATGCTCACTGCTCAATTTTGGATAAATTGCCACACCAAAAATAGCGAATAAATACACAAAAAGTAGACCTTTAAAAAAAATCCCCCAACGACGAGCGCGAGTTTGTTCCGTGATGGCGGCAAGCGCGACTTTTTCAAGTAAATCACGTTCCCAATTTTGATTTTGCATTTTCTGTTAACCGTATTTTTTAAATTAAATAACCGAATTAGAAAGCGTACCGATGCTTTCAATTTCAATTTTGACTGTTTGCCCAGGTTTTAAATAACCGCGTGGTTTCATTTTTACGCCCACGCCGCTAGGTGTGCCTGTTGTGATTACGTCACCAACTTCAAGCGTCATGGCTTGCGATAAATAGGCAATCATTTCGTAGCAATTGAACATCATGTAACAAGTATTTGAGTTTTGGCGCAATTCGTTATCGACCCACGTTTTTAAGCTCAAAGCGTGCGGATTTTGAATTTCATCGGCAGTCACAATCCAAGGTCCTAAAGGACCATGCGTATCGAACGATTTTCCGAGCGTCCACGTTGGCGTTCTAAATTGCCAATCTCGCACCGTCACGTCATTGGCAATCGTAAAACCTGCAATCACGTCGTGTGCATTTTTGACTGAAACATTTTTACATTTTTTGCCAATGACAAACGCAAGTTCGCCTTCGTAATCGACTTTTTCAGAAACAGGCGGAATTTGAATGGCATCGCCTTGACCAATCACGCAACTACTTTGTTTGGTAAAAAACATCGGATATTCAGGTTTTTCTAAACCTGTTTCATCGACATGGTCAGCATAATTTAAGCCGATGCCTAAAAATTTGCGTGGTCGTGGAATCGGGGCAAGTAATTTCACGTCTGCAAGCGGAATTCGATTTTTTTCAGTTGCAATCAATGCCTGCATTTTTTGTAACGCGCTGCCGCCTTGTTCCAAAAATGCAATCATGTCAGTTGGCAAGCTAGCATCCGCTAAACCATCCACGATGTGATTATCAACAACCGCGCCGATGCGGGTTTGGTTTTGATAAATAAATGTTGCTAATTTCATAAATTATTCAAAGTTAAAGGATTATTGAATTTTCTCAAAGTTGCCGCTTTTCTAAAACAATTCACTGTGTGAACCAGTACGAACTAACACTAATTCATTAAATTGTAATTGATAAACAAGTAGCCAATCAGGTTTTATGTAACATTCACGACAATCGCGTAAATTTCCTGTTAGCGGATGGGCGCAGTATTTTTCGGGTAAGGCTTCATTTTTTGCAATCAACTCAACAACTTTTTTTAATTCGTCCATCACATAATGACCTGAACGATTGAGACGTTTGTAATCTTTTTTAAAAGATGAGGTCGTAATAACTTCACACATCAATCATTATCCAATTCTGCCCACATTGCATTTAGCGATTCATATCTTTGTACTTCACCATTACGCGCCGCTTCAATTGCGTTAAACGTTTCTTGATTTGGCATGATGTTTTCATACATCACAATCACTTTTGCAACTGATGCAGTGACACTTTCGGGAAGTTTTAAATGTATTTCGTGAGACGCTGTGATTTGTGCTTGTAATTCTATTGCTTGCATTTTTTCTCCGCTTATAAAAACTTTCTCAAAACCGCCGCTTTTCTACTCGCTGCACCATCAATCACTTTTTGCGCGTCGTCGATTTGCTTTTCAAACATTTCAATTTCAGAAACTACTTTTTGTTGCGTTTCTAAATCGGGGACGGGGATTTTTATCATCTGCATATAACTCCACGATGTCCTTGGCAACTGTTGACCACTCACACCCTGTAAAACTTCATCATTAAATTGTTTCGATAAAAAATAATACGCATAAAACTTCGCTATTTCCTGACTTTCAAACCGAAAAACTAAAATATCTGTTGAGCAAATTCCGTCTCTTTCAGCTAAATAAACTTTGTTTAAATTTGGTCTTAATTTGCCATACAAAACATCATATTTTTTAAAACAGGTTTTTGTACTTTTGATGGTTGAATAAGCCGTTTTTATTTCACCAACCAAACGTCCTGTTTCACTTTCAATATTTTCAAGTCCAATATAATCAACGTCACCGTCTTGTTCTTGCGGATTCACGTTATCGCTAACTTTTAATGTAGTTTCAGCTAATCGTTTTGTTACAAAATTTCTACTTGTGAATAAGTCTCTGATTTTTATTTTCGCATTTTTAAGTGTTAATTCTGCTTTTTCAACCTCCAAATCAATCGCTTCACACTCACTCACGATTTGCTGTTGAATGTCTAAGGGGGGGAGTGGGATTTTTACATCTTCTCTTAAAAATTGACTGTTCAAACTTTTACCAAATGCCTTGAATCCAGTATTTTCTAAGTCGATTTGTTTTGCATTGAACAATTGATAAATGTAGCTATCAAGCAACTTTTCTTTATCTTTTGGAATTAAACCAGCAATAGCTTCATTTGTGTATAAATCTTTTCCTGCAATCGCTGTTTTACCAATGGATAATTTAAAACTTAATAGCGTTGTGCCTGTTGGAATCAATTTAACGTTTGATTTTTGCACGCCTTCATCGGTAATTTTTTCTTTTGTGTCATGGATAATTTGTCCATTCATTTCAGAAATCGAAACCCACAAATTATGACCCGTGAAATAATCTTGAATTTTTCTTGATGGCGTTCCGCCAATTAAAACGTCACAAACTTCGCCTAATTTAAATAAATCCCAACGAGTTTCAATTTCCACAGTTGCTTTTTTAGGCTTAAGCCAAATCTTTTTATAAAAGCGTTCCTGCGAAAAATCAAGCATATCAACCAAATTCACCAGCGATGCGAAAGGCTGTAAAAACTCAGGGATTTCAGCCAATTCACCTAAAAAGTTTTGTGTAATTAAAGTGTTAATTTTTTCGGGATTATCGCGGTTGGTTTCGTCATAAAGCGGCGTGAAATGTTTGCCGTTTGAATCGGTGGTTAATTTAATGCCTTCGTCACCTTTTCGACCGCTCCATTCATAACCTAAAAAGGCTTTTTGTTTCTTGGTATCACTTGGATTTTTGATAATCAAAACGGGTTGCGGATTGTCATAAGCTAAAACGAAATAGAGTAATTTTTCTTTCTCGATTTGGGTTAAATACGCACGGAAACGTTTATTTAGTTCAGTTTGTTTTTGCTCTTGTGTGAAATCTTTGAAGAATTTTTGTGTTTTTAATTTTGTGATGTCACTGGAATAATCAAAGTCTTTTCGGTAATTGATAAACATTTCATGCGCGAGTAATTCAGCAGACGGTTTGCCGTTTAATAGCGTTTCGTATTGTTCAAATGGAATGCCAATGTGAGCGCAATATTTGTGAATCAAATGCGCGTCTTCGTAACGGTCATTTTCTAAATCTTGAAAATCAAACCAACATTTCACGCGACAAGCGTAATGATGCGCGACTTCAGGCATTTTTTTCTTGCGGCGCAAGAATAATGTGACGGTATTTGTGCCTGTTTTTCCAAATGTACCAGAACCAAATTCGACAATCGACACGATGTCAAAATACGCGAGCAATAATGAACGGGTGGCGGTGTAAGTGCCGTCGCTGTTGGATAAAATAGACGACGGAACAATAATTGCCGCAATACCGCCAACTTTTAAAAGTTGTTTTGCGCGTTCAATAAAAAACGTTTCAATCGAATTATTGGATTCAATGCTTTTATCATTGATTGTTCTGAATAATTCATATTTGGCACGTTCTTTTTTGTCTAAAGTCGCTAAAAAACCTTTCACGCTATACGGCGGATTGGCGACCAATAATGAAAAACTGTCATTTTCGATTTTTGCGTGCGAGGCTAAGGCGTCGCCATAAATGATGTTAATTTCATTTTGTCCGTACATAAACGCCGAAACTTTGGCGACTTTTGACAAGCGATATTCTTTTTCGATGCCGTAAAATTGCGAATAATGCGCGGCTTTATCTTGAACAAATGGCGTAATTTGCATCGCCAATTCATTTAAGAAATGTCCCGCACCACACGCATAATCAATCACTTTGGGTGGTTCTTCGCTATTTGTGAAAAGTGTTTTGAGCGGTAACGACTGCATAATGAAGCGGCAAATCGGCATTGGCGTGAAAAATTGCCCTTCGGATTGTTTTACGCCATTATCTAAAAAACCTTCAAACAAATCGCCTAAAAATTGATTATTGCTGTCTTTTTGCAACAGTTTAATGTCTTGCAACATCTTGACGATTTTCAATAAAACGGTCGCATTTTGATAAAACAGGGTTTCGTTATGCACATCGATAAACGCAAAATCACTGTTGGTGAAATACTTGAGTTGCTTGAATAATTCTTTGACGGTGTCGCGTGTGGCATCGGGTTTATTTTGAAAATAACGAAACGCATTATCGACCGCCGCATTATCAACATACGTTACAGGCTCATCTAAAAACTTATCCATGCCTTTTTGATAAAGCTCTTGCAAACGGTCAATCAAATTGAAATACGAATCTTGCGCGTAACCGCCCCAATAAAATTTTAAATCTTGTTTTTCGATTTCGACATTTTCATTATTGAATTCATCTAAAATTTTGCATAAAAACAGATTCACCAATTTATCAAACGCATTTTCACGCCCTGAAATGTTGTGCTGGCGCATTATTGTGGCGAATTCATGATATTTGGGTTGAATATCTTCACCGCTCAATGTTTGTAAGTCTTCGAGATAAACTTTTTGCTTTCCCAAAATGTAGGCTTGAACGCTATGCTCAAAAATGCCTTTAGTCATTGCATCTTGGTCGTAGCTATTTTTCCAAACTTCAAACAATTGTTCACGAGTTCGAGCGTTGCTAAAACGGGCGGATTCGGTGTTGGAATTTTTGGCTAAAAAATCGTCACTGTCTTTTAAACTAATCAAATAATAATTATGTTTAACGCTTTCATTGACAAAATCTGACGCATACAAACATAAAAATTCAGGGGCTTCATTTGCTGCGTAACCGAATAACTGTCCGCCATCTTCTAAGGTGTTTTGCCATGCTTTGTTGAATTCTTTGCCAGCGGTTTTGCACTCAATAATCAGTAAAGAATCGCCTTGTTTATCTTTGACTAAAATATCTGCTTTTCCACCAGCTGCACCGCGCCCAACTTGCCATCTAGGTTCAAGTTCAATCGACTGTGTCGCGTAACCTTTCTCAAGCAAACGATGCACGCATTCAAATACAACGAAATTTTCAGCGACTGAAAAGTTGCTAGTTGTCGTATCGTGAACAATTACACCCTCAGGGAAAATGAGTTTTTCGTTTACAAAATCAGCGGTTAAAACTGCACCATTCGCAAAGGTTTTGCTGTAGACATTGCTGTTTTGTGTGAAATCCAAAAACAGCAATAACGATTTGAATGTGTCAGAAGTTATCATGATTAGATTAAATTTTGACGAGCCGTTGCAATTGCAACTTTAACCGTTTCAGGTGCGGTGCCGCCAATATGTGAACGTGCGGCAACGCTGCCTTCAAGCGATAAAACGTCAAAAACTTCTTCTCCAATTAACGGCGAAAACGTTTGTAATTCTGCAAGCGAAATTTCTGACAAATCACGTTTTGTTTCGACACCCAAACGCACCGCTAAACCAACAATTTCATGGGCATCACGGAACGCCAAGCCTTTACGAACCAAGTAATCGGCTAAATCCGTGGCAGTTGCAAAACCTTGTTTTGCGGCGCGATACATAGTTTCTTTTTTCGCTACCAAATGCGGCACCATGTCCGCGTAAGCACGCAGGCAATTTAATAACGTGTCAACCGTATCAAAAAGCGGTTCTTTGTCTTCTTGATTGTCTTTGTTATACGCAAGCGGTTGGCTTTTCATGAGCATCAAAAGCGCGACTAAATGTCCCGTGACACGCCCTGATT
>JAQTOT010000131.1 GCA_028713145.1 Methylococcales bacterium | reverse complement strand
ATAAATTTTGTCTTGTAAAAATTCGTTATGCGGTGAATTCGTGGCATAAGTCCAATTACCCAATTTATCGATATTAAATGTCCCAAATTGACCGTGAATTGATTTTTGCTCGGTGATTTTAGGTAAATCGGTAATTTGTCCCGACGTAGTTAAAATGGAATCCGTTTCAACTAAATGCTTTGTGGTATCGGGATAGTAAATAATTTTTTTCGGCAAAACTTCAAAGGTTTTTGCAATCGCTACAGGTTCTAAATTGTTGCCTGCAATATCTTTAATTTCCCCCGCGTTAAGCGCAATGTTGTATGTTCCCACGTCAGATTTTTGCCAACCACCTTTTGGTGCGTTAAGAGTGTAGGTTGCTGTGTTATCAACAAGCGTCACGTTTGCAACCGTTAAATTTGCTGCACCTGAAACAGAAATATCTTTAAGCGAAATCGTTTGCGTATCAACGCCACTCCCTGAATCGCTGTAATTCACTTTCACGGTAAAAGGCTTGGAATCACTGGGCAATTCAAAGTCATCACGTTGCACTGAATCTGAAATTGGCGGTGTGGTATCTAATGTCGCCGTAAGCGGCAAACTGATTTCTTGATTCCCTGCGCGGTCAGTTTGACGTACAAAAACGGCTTGCCAACCGTCAGTTGTTAATTTGAAACTGTGATCACTTCCAAGCGTCCAATTTTTGCCATCTTCGCTAGATTCCCACGTTGAGCCTTGTTCAATATCCGAAACGTTAATCGTCCCATCAGCAGTAATCGCATCATCTTTTGCTTTGCCTGTGTCATTTGCCAATTTGAGCGTTGGGGCTTTAATTTGCGTGTCTAAAATAAAATTCAAATTTGTTGGCGCACTGACATTTCCTATCGTATCGGTTTGGCGAACTAAAACCGATTTATATCCATCACCTGTGATGACAAAATTATTCCCAGAACCGCTTTGCCAATTTTTGCCATCTTCGCTAAATTCCCATGTGGCATCTTGCTCAAGATTGGTAATGCGAAGTGTGCCGTCGCTGGTAATGTTATCGTGAGCGTCGTGACCCGTATCATTTACCAGTTTGAGCGTTGGCGTTTTAACTTGCGTGTCTAAGGTGAAATTTAAAGCCGCATGGTTTAAATTCGTGTTACCTGCTAAATCCGTTTGCCGAACCAAAACCGTTTTATTGCCATCGCCTGTGACCACAAACGAATCCTTTTGTCCGTTTAGCCACGTTACGCCGCTATCTGTGCTGTATTGCCAACTTGCGCCATTTTCTAAATTTGACACAACGACCGTGCCGTCATTGGTTAAATTATCGGTTGGATTTCCACTGTCTGTACGCAATTTAAGCGTTGGTAAATTCACTTGCGTATCAAGGGTAAAGGTGAACAACTCGCTGTTTGCGCTAAGATTTCCTGCAATATCGGTTTGATTGACCAGTACCGTTTTAATGCCGTCGTCGCCTTTGATGGTGAAACGGTGTTCGATACCTGTTGTCCACGTTTTACCGTTATCCAAACTGTATTGCCAACTTGCATCAGGTTCTAAATTTGAAACCGTGACGCTACCATCGTTGGTAATGAAATCGTTTTGTTGTCCGCTGTCGTTGATTAAGGCTAAGGTCGGCGGTGGAGCAAACGTATCAAGAATGAAATTTAGCCTGCCATTATTGATGCTTAAATTTCCATCGTTATCAATTTGCGTGGCAATAACATTTTTAATCCCGTCACCCGTTAAGGTGAATTGGTTGCCACTACCTCTTGTCCATGTTTTGCCGTTATCGGTGCTGTATTGCCAAGCAAAATAACCACTTTCTAAATTTAATACCGAAACCGTGCCGTTATTGGTGACATAGTCATCATTTTTTCGTCCGCTGTCTGTGAATAGTTTTAATGTTGGCGTATCGGGTAAAAAACTAATTCTGGCGTTGTCACTGACATTACCTGCAATATCCGTTTGGCGTACCAACACAGATTTGATTTCATCAGAAACTAACAATTTATTGCCGCTGCCTGTTGTCCAATGAATACCATCACCACTAAATTCCCATGTTGCCCCTGTTTCAATGCCAGTGACATTTGCCGCATGGTCGGTGATATTTGGACTATCGGTTGCCAAACTTAAAATTGGTTTGCTGATTTGCGTATCAAGTAAAAAATTCAATGGGGTACTGATTTGACTGACGTTTCCTGCCAAATCCGATTGCTGAATTAAAACGGTTTTGTTGCCATCGCCTTGTAACGTGATGTGATTATCGCTACCTGTGAGCCAGCTTGCGCCATTATCAAGGCTATAACGCCAACTTGCTCCTGCTTCTAAACCGACGACATCAAATGTACCGTCGCGGGTTATGAAATCATTTGCGGCTTTGCCCGTATCGTTACTTAAAACGGCTGAAGGCGTTGCGATGCTGGTGTCTAAAGTGAAATTTAGCACCATGCTATTCATATTTTTATTACCCGCAATATCCATTTGCCGAACGATGATCGTTTTATTGCCGTCATCATGCAGAGTAAATTGTGTGCCGTTACCCGTTATCCAATTTTTGCCACCGTTTGTGCTGTATTGCCACCGTGCGCCATTTTCTAAACCGAAAACATTAACGTTGCCATCACTAGTTAAATTATCGCCTTGTTTACCCGTGTCATTTTCTAGCATTAAAAACGGCATATCGGCTCTGCTGTCTAAAATGAAATTTAGCGCAGCGTAAGTTTGACTCGTGTTACCAGCGGTATCCGTTTGACGTACTAACAGCGTTTTTTTGCCATCGCCATTTAAAACAAGCGATGAGCCGCTGCCTGTTTGCCAGATATTTCCACCATCTACGCTGTATTGCCAAGTGGCGTTCGGTTCTAACCCCAAAACATTAACCGTTCCGTCGCTGGTAATCGCATCGTTGTTTTTGCCTGTGTCATTTGCTAAGACTAACGAAAGTGGTGAAACCTGACTGTCTAACGTGAAATTAAATGCGGTTTGATTGCTGTTGCCCGCTAAATCGGTTTGTTTTACGAGAACCGTTTTGTTGCCATCACCGTAAAGGGTAAAACGCTCGCCATTTCCAGCTGTCCATGTATTTCCGTTATCGGTGCTGTATTGCCAATTTGCTCCGTTTTCTAAATTAGAAACCGTTATCGTGCCATCACCCGTAATGGCATCGTTATTTTTTATACCTGTGTCATTGAGTAACGCTAAAACAGGAACGGCGACTTGCGTATCTAACGTGAAAGTGAGCAAACTTGCTGGGCTAATGTTGCCAACTACGTCAATTTGGCGCACAAAAACGGCTTTATTCCCATCGCCGAAAAGAGTGAAATTATTACCCGTTCCTGCCGTCCATGTTTGGTTATCAGTGCTAAATTGCCAACTTGCGCCACTTTCAATGCCTGCAACATTGACTGAGCCGTTGTTTGTAATACGGTCAACATTATTTTTCCCCGTGTCGCTCATCAGCGAAAGAATAGGGAATGTGGCAACTGTATCGATGGTGAATGTCAACGCATCACTGTTCACACTCACATTGCCTGCGAGGTCAGTTTGCCGAGCAATAACGTGTTTGTCGCCATCGCCGCTTAACGTCAAACTGTTGTTTGTGCCTGCAAGCCACGTTTGCCCCGCATCAAGGCTATATTGCCAAACGGCATTATTTTCAATTCCCGATACGTTAACAACGCCTGTTTTTGTTACATTTCCAACGGACGTTTCGAGTGCCAAAACAGGCGGTAGAGCTATGCTATCTAACGTGAAATTTAACGTCGCATTACTACTGATATTGCCTGCAACATCCGTTTGACGGACAAAAACTTGATACGCGCCGTCGCTGGTGAGTGTAAATCGGTCGCTGTTGCCTAGATTCCAATTTGCATTGTCTGTACTCCATTCCCATGTTGCCCCAGATTCCAAACCTGCAACGATAACTGTGCCGTTATTAGTGATTTTGTCATTGGTATCACTGCCACTGTCTACAGCTAAAGTGAGCGTTGGTGTGGTGACAAGCGTATCTAAAATAAAATTCAAAGAGCCAATTGCGCTGACGTTACCTGCGACATCGGTTTGTTGAGCTTGAACGGTTTTGTTGCCATCGCCTGAAACGGTAAAACTGTTGCCTATTCCCGTTTGCCACGTTACGCCGTTGTCAGAACTGAATTGCCAGCGTGCGCCTGCTTCTAAATTGGAAAAGCTAACTGTGCCATTATTGGTAATTTGGTCGTTGTTGATGCCTGAATCGACGGCTAACGCTAAAGTGGGTAATGCGGCGATGCTATCTAAAAGGAAATTCAATGTAGCAATTGCACTGGTATTTCCAATTACGTCAGTTTGTGTCACTTGCACGTTTTTATTGCTATCACCTGAAACAGCAAAATTATTACCTGTTCCTGTTTGCCAATTGACACCATTGTCAGTGCTAAATTGCCACGTCGCACCGCTTTCAAGACCTGAAACATTGATATTTTCATTGCTGGTAATTGCATCTGTGTTGCTACTTCCCGTATCAGAAACTAAAGAAAGCGTTGGCTGCGTAACAAAATTATCAAGAATGTAAGTCGAATTATTTGTGCTTGTTGGCAGTAAAGTTGTGAGTGGATTATTAACACCATCGCTGATATTTTGCCCAGTCGAAAACGCAAGTTGAACGGTGCCATTGAGTGTCGCCAAATCACCGCCAGAAACGGTTACATCGTAAGTATCACCACTCATTGCATTGACGGCTGAAATTATCGCGTTGGTTCCTGTCACACTGAAATCAGTCACATCAACATTTTGCACTGCTTCACTGAATATCACGCGAAATGTCAACGTGTCGGCATTTGTTGTTTCAACGTTTGGCATTTGCCGCAAAATGCTCGTTACAGTTGGCGATAATGTATCAATACTGTAATTCAGTGAGTTGGTAAAACCGCTGCCTGTATTCCCCGCATTATCTGTCACTCCCGAATTATCGACGGTGATGACATTCGTTGCATTTTCAATATCCACCGTCGGCGTATACGTTGCCGTCCATGTCAATCCGCCATTTGTGGTAATTGGCGTTGAAATAGAGCCATTAGCAACACTGACATCCGTTTCCGTAAAACCCGTTACTACTTCTGAAAAAGTAAAAGTAATCGTTGCCGTTTCGCCGCGACTAATAACGTAATCACTGCTTGTTATCACGCAAGTTGGCAGCGTTTTATCGTAGACGACACTTTTCGTTGCAGGCGTTGCGGCATTTCCTGCTGCATCTGAAACGGCAGCGTTAATGTTAAGCGTCCCTTCTGCAAAAGATTGAGTTTCAATTGCTGAAAGTGAAAGCGACCAAAGATTACTATTTACCGTTGTTGTTTTTGTTAAGCCGCCAACAGTTACCGTCACAACTTGTCCATCTTCTGCGCCGCTGGTTGTTCCTGAAATCACAACGGGATTGTCATCTTCTTGCGCGTTAATTTTGTCATCTGTTGCAACGGTATCGATGCTAATACTTGGCGGTGTTTTATCAATCGAATACGTTTGCCCAGAAGAAAAATTACCATTTCCTAAACCCACACCACCAAGCCGAACGTTATTTGCACTCAAAATGCTGTCATCGTCGTTCAAATCTAAACGCAATGTGCCATCACCTGAACCTGTATTGACACTCACTATGTAATTTGCACCGCTGCCTGAAATGCCCGAAATACTTGCTCCTGAAATACCCGTTGTACTGAGGGCAAAATCATTCACATCTACGCCAGAAACGTTTTCGCTAAACGTGATTGTGTAGCTCACGGTATTAACATTTGTGGGTGAAGTGGAAACGCGATTGATGGCTATGACTGATGGCACAGAACTTACTGTCAAAGTTTGACTATTTACAGCGGCAAAACCGCCTGAAGTCGCTTGCAATACAAAAGAATCATTAGCAATTGCGCTGGTGTATTGCAACGTTAAACCAGAAAAAGTGGCACTTCCTGAACTGGATGATTGTGTTACCGTCGTTGCATTTCCATCTGTATCCGCTGTGCTTGCTAAACTGTTTATGGTCCCATTTAATATGCCATCAATCGGGTCAGTGACCGATAATGAAATGGCTGTGCTGTAATCAACATCGAGAACATTTTGTGCATCAACCGCTCGTACAACTGGGACGGTAGTAAAAGTGGTGGAACGTCCACTTTCAAGGCTGGTTGGTACTGGTTGGGCAGAAAATTCTAATTTTGTGGCGATTACGTCAGAATTGATGGTATTTGAAATAGCTGCTGTCACACCTGTTGCATTAGCCGTGAGTTCAAAAGTTTCATGATCTGCCGTTGCGGTGTAAAGAATATCGTTAAATGTAACAATGCCAGCACTTGCAGCTTTTGAAGTTGTACCTGATAACGTGCCACTCGCATTTTCTGTCAATGAAACGGTACCAATGAAATCCGTATCGAGATTACCTGCTGCGTCAGTGGCTTTTAAAACAGGCTGCGTTGTTAAATTCGCGCCACTGACTGAGCCAGCAGGTTGCGTATTGAATTGTAATTGTGTTGCCGTGACAGCAACTGTTGACCCCGTGCCATTTGTCACGGCAGGCAGTGATAGTTGTAATTCTGTACTGCCCGATGCACTTGTGCCAACTGTCGCGCCAGTGTTTGGAGCTAGAGACAAAATATAGGTTTGCCCTTCTGTCAAGCCTGTATTGTTATTGTAGTAAGCACTGACGGTGTAGGTTTCATTAGTTGTGTCGGCAACAGAAATACTTAATCCTGAAAAAGTAATCGTATTCGCGCCACTGTTATAAACCCCAGTTACAGGACTTGAAGCATCTGGACCACTAAGCAACCAGTTCACTTTGTTAAAATCAGCGGTTCCTGAAGTCGTAAGTACAATTTGAGAAACAGTCGTCGGGTGACTATCCGAAACACCATCATCAATAGTGAAATCAAATACATTCGTTGCGCCCCCACTCGTGGTGGCAGTAGATGGCAAGGGCGTGGGTTCAACTACACCCATTCCTGTAGTTATGATTGCTAAATTTGGCGGTGTTGCTACGACTAAAGAACTGGAAGCACTCACTTCATTTTCAGCAAAACTGCCTGTCCCCCAATTTCCTTTAACACGAATGTATTGCCCTAGGGTGCTAGTAGTTGATGTGAGTGTGTAAGTATTACTGATAGCTCCTGCAATATCATTCCATGTTGAATTATCTGTTGATATTTGCCATTGCCAGTTAATGCTTGTGTTTAAACTAGACTCATCAATATCAACTAGCGTGCCGATATTTGCGGTGAGTACCTGACCTAGTGTAAGTGTTCCAGAAAAAGTCGGTACACCCGTATGAGAATCGTTGACAGCCGCAATCGCAAAATTAAATGTTTGCCCACTTAATATGCCGCCTGCACCATCGGATACGCTAAATTTTACATTATCTGAACCATCGGCATTCGCTGTAGGCGTGTATTTGATGTTGCCGCTATCAATGTCTAGTTGGGTAAAAGTTGACCCCGCAGTTACTGTTGCACCGCTTTTTGTCAATGTGCCTTTGGTGGGGAGCGTTGTGACCGTATAAGTCAATTGCGCGGCGGTTTGTTCTGGATCATAAACATTCAACATTGCTGTTGTAATGGTTGTCGCCAGATCGTCTTCGGATAACGACAAACCGATATTTGTCCCGCCTATGAAAGACGGGGTGATATTGGGAAAATCAATGACCAAATTAGATGTTGTTGCACCTGTAACAGTAGAAGCCGACCCACCAGTAAAATCGCCATTGTTAAAAACGACTTTTAAATTATTTATGTCATCCGCGTTGGAATGATGCGTTGCATTACCAGTAAAGCTAAGTGTAGCTGTTGTAGGACTGGTTTTAACCAAAACAGCATGCAATCCACCAGGAACATGCGATACATTACCCAAATTAGACCCAATTGCGCCCGTAAAAGTGTCGCCAATTAAGGTAATTGTAACGGTCGTTGTAATTGAGCCATCTGACGCACCAACAAATGTTGTCGCACTATACGTCACGGCTTTGCTGACAATTCCGCCGTTGAATAGAAGAAATTGATATGTACCGTTTTGACCTGAATTTCCCGTGTTAGTATCAAGATCGGAAAGGGCATTGGTCGCCCCTGCTGTTCCTG
>JAQTOT010000130.1:2537-8147 GCA_028713145.1 Methylococcales bacterium | reverse complement strand
ACAAATCCGTCGCAATCACGCTGATAATAGTCGCTACGAAAATGAATAATTGTTCTTTTCCGATGCCCATGACGTTAGCAAATTCGCGTGGTGAAGCAAGACGAAAACCTGTGAAAACCAACAGTGATGCAAGCGCGGCTAACGGAATACTGTGAATTAAGTGAGGGAAGAAAACCACAAAGATCAATAAAAATGTACCGTGAAAAAAGTTTGCCCACTGCGTTTTTGCACCGTTATTGACGTTGGCAGAGCTACGCACGATTTCAGCAATCATTGGCAAACCACCGATTGAACCCGCAACTAAATTGCCCACGCCAACAGCAGTTAAATCTTTGTTTAAATCAGAATGACGTTTGCAAGGATCTAATTTATCAACAGCCATCGCGCTCAATAAACTTTCTAAACTACCCACTAACGCAATTGCCACGACAGCTTCCCAAAACTCAACGGTGAAAAATTTACCAAAATCGGGAAAATAAAAACTCGAGGTGAAATTCTCTGAAATGGCGACTAAAAATTTAGGTCCTACTTCAGCAGCTGGCGTATGCTCTGGAGTGAGTAAATAAATGTGTTCATGTTCTAATTCAAAATAGTGCGCGAAAAACATCCCCATTAACACAACAACCAATGGTGCAGGTATCATTTTCAAGGTTTTGTTTTGAATCAATGACCAGATAATTAGAATTGCCAGCCCTGCAAAACCAATAACAGCAATTTCCAAATTCAAATTTGCAAAACTGTGAGGAATTTGCGCGATAGTTGAAAACAAACTGCCTTTTTCTGGCGTAACCCCTAAAACAACGTGAATTTGTTTTGCCATGATAATGATGCCAATCGCGGCAAGCATTCCGTGAACAACAGAGGCGGGGAAAAAAGAACTTAAACGTCCTGCTTTGAAAACGCCCATCAAAATTTGAATGACACTTGCCATGACGATTGCGGCGAGGGCATAGCGATAACCCGCCATTGCATCGCCTTCGCCTAAACTTTGTACTGCGTCATAAACAACGACGATTAAGCCTGCGGCAGGGCCATTGATTGTAACGAACGAACCATTGAAGCGCGAAACCATCATTCCGCCGATAATTGCCGTGATAATGCCTGACGAGGGTGGAAAACCTGAAGCCATTGCAATACCTAAACACAATGGCAAGGCAATTAAGAAAACCAAAAAACCTGAAAGTAAATCATCACGCCAATGCGTTTTTAAATCGGTCATAAGAACCTCGTTTGTCGAAAACAAAAATAAATAGTTATTTCTTGTAGAGCGATTCGCGTGCCACGTTGTTATATTTTTAACATATTGAAAAGTAAGCTAATTTCTAAAGTTTAGATTTGGGTGATTTTAGAATATGGTTCAAAACAACCAAATTTAATGGTTCAAGGCAACAAAAAACACTTTGAAAGGGCTGTTATAATCAGCCATACAATTTTTATTAGGAGAATTTATGGATCATTCAACAATGGATCACAGTATGCACGTCATGGCGGCTTCTGGCGGCTTTGATTATGGCTTGGCGTTTATGGCAGGATTACTCGGCAGCGGACATTGTTTAGGCATGTGTGGCGCGTTAGTGTCGGGGTATTTCATGAATTCGACCGCAACACGCAGTTATTTACCGTATTTGTTTTATCAAATTGCGCGTATCAGCATTTACACAATGGTTGGTTTTGCGGCGGCTGCAATGGGCATGGTGCTGGTTTCAAGCGGCATTTTCGGCAAAGTACAAAGTATTTTGCAAATGTTCATCGGCGCAGTCGTCATCATTTTAGCGTTTGGGATTTTGGGCTGGATTCCGTTTCAAGGTTCGATTCGTTTGTTGCCGATGGCGTTTATTCGTAAAGGTTACGCCGCTTCACGCACAAAAGGTGGCATTATTGGCGCGTCACTAGCGGGGTTGATGAATGGTTTAATGCCTTGCCCTCTAACATTTGCGATGGCAGTAAAGGCGACTTCTGCGCCAACGATTTTAGACGGTGGTTTGTTGATGTTAACGTTTGGTGCGGGAACATTGCCAACGATGCTATTTATCAGCGTTGCCTTTGGCAAAATGCACGCAAATTTTAGAGGTTTAATGCTTAAATTTGCGGCAGTGATTATGATTTTGATGGGCTTAAATACCATTTACATGGGCTTATCGTTTTATACACAAGAAACTTTCCAACATCATAATTTTGTTCACGATATTAAAAACGAAATTGATGCCGCTATCGCGTTTTTGATGCAAATGCTCGAATACTACAAAGGACTACTCGAACATTTGCAAAATAAATAAGAATTTTCCACACGCCAGCGTTTCATCATGCTGGTGTGTGTTTTTTATGAAATGACAAAAAACTGATTCATGTTTTTAGTCATGGAATTCACAGGCAAAGCTAAGGCTCCGCGCAAATCAAAGAGGTTTACATTAACGCCTTCAATTAAAATGGAATTCACGCCTGCGGGAAAAGTGCTAATTGATGTCAAAGAATACGAGGCGTTGAAACGTCCGAAGTTTTCGCAGTTTCCGTCACTCACGTTGAGTATGCCAAACGATGATTATAAACGTTGGATTGTGGAACAAAACAACGGTGTCACCGCGATTTCGTATTTGCCCGAAAATTGTTTCGTTGGTACAGCCGAGGATTTGTTGCGGAAATTTTCAAAACAGGGCATTTTCGGCGAGAAAGTCGCGCTCGAAATGATTGCCAAAATTTCTAATGCGATGTTGGTTGCGTAACAACTGAGGCAAAAAAGCCCTTGTACTGTTTCAGTGCGGGGGCTTTTGTTATGATACGAACCAAACAAATAGACGAGGTGTTTTATGGTTATCTTGGATTTTTCACATTCCAAAACGCAAGCCTTTACAAATGGATTTATGAAAAGCATTGCATCACAAGCAACGTTATTTATGCGTCGTGAAATGCAACCGATTCAACCTGTGCAGTTAATCAGTTATCAAAATGTGCAAGATGCTGACGCGCTAAAAGGAGATTGGTTGAAAATTGGGCGAGATTTAAAAACGGTAATGGAACGTTATGAACCAACCAGCGCGTAGAAATAAAAACAAAATAAAGCGTCAAGCGGTGCAAAATGAAACACCATCGCAAGACAGCGTCATTCAGTTGCAATCGGTAACGCATCATTATGAAGGTGCAATTCCACCGCCTTCAATTTTGGCAGAATTTGACCGTATTGTGCCTGGTTCTGCGGCGAAGATTATTGAATCGTATATTGAAGAAGGTCATCATCGCCGCCGAATCGAAACCAACATTACTAACGCCAATGTTCACGCGCAAGGTCAGCACATGGACTTGCAAAAACAACAACATAAATCAGTCAATAACAGTGATTTTCGGGGTCAGGTTATTGGCTTTTTTGTTTGTGTGATGTCGGTTATCGGTTCGCTTTATGCGGGATTACATGATTTACAAGCGTTATCACTGATTTTAGCGGCTTTGCCAACAGCAGCGTTGATTAAAGAGTTTTTTATCAAAAATATATGAAAAATTCTCGCTCGAAATGATTGCCAAAATTTCTAATGCGACGTTGGTTGCGTAACGTTTTTAAAGATTGAAAAACCCGATAGCTTAAGTATGGTTATCGGGCTTTTTATAGTTGTTATTTAGAATACTTACGAACACAACTGTTAAATCTTTCCATCCCGCCCCATTTTTCAAATTTTTCTTTGGCTGTAGCATCAATAACATCTTGAGTCATCATTGGTTCCGAATTATTTCTTGTATTCGGAAAAATTAAAATAGCAGCCTCAGATACATCCCATCCTTGTCCTTCATATTGTCCTTTTCCGCGCACATGGTTGTAATTATCTGGCTCAGATTCCTTTTTTTTTAATTTTCCATTTAATGCAATTGATGCCTCGCCTAGTTCACGAGACGGCCCAGTGTCACCAATAACGGCAAAAAAAGGTTCGTTGCTTTCTGGCTTCGTAGCGACAACAAGATCACCAACTTTTGCATCGTTTTTAGCAAAGCCATTTTTCCCTTTGGGAATAACAATCGCAGATGTGGTGAGGGAATCAACGTAGCTGTCTATATCACAAACATTTTGTATGTTTTTTTTCTGAAGTGCCGTTGCTGAAACAAGAAAACCATCAACTAACGGACATGGTTTCCCTTTTACCATTTGGAATAATGTTAGAGGATATTTTTGATTGCCTCAGCAAATTAGAATCCCAATCGCCGTTGTTGTATGCCTTTTGGGTTAGTATTCTTCGATTTCTTTTTTCTTCTGATGAGAGTCCAGCACAAGCATCGCTCATAGCATTGCATAAATTGTTTAGAGCATTTTTTTCGCCCCAAAAATCTCCTACGCTGTAAGAGCGTCGCGTTCCGTCTGTATTAGTGTGTAATGAACTGATAAAAAGTAAAGAAGACCTTGTGGAGTCAGACCAAACCGATATGTTACTTCTTCCACCATTGTCTTGTTGATAAAACTCATGCTTCATATCGCATTCCACTGCAAATGCAACCTTCCCAACTAGAGCAAGTGTAAACAAAACAGGGTATTTTTTTAGATTAAACGTCAACATCGTACTCTCCCATAAATTCATAAATAAAACAGCTGGTTGAAATAATGCCACGTTTTGGATTCTACTTTAAAACGAATCCTTTTGTCATTTGAAATTATGCACTTATTTTTTTAATCCTTCGCACCTTATATACAGGTTTCGAGGGCTTTTTTATTAGATGTCCCAGCCCCCACCAAAGGCTCGATAAAGCGACACCATTGAAACTTGCATTGTAGTTTCGGTTTTGACGCGCTCGTCACCGATCGTTAATTTATTGCGCCGTGCCTCGAGCAAAGATAAATAATCTTTCACACCGCGTTGATAAAGTGCTTCCGTAGTTTGATAAGCATTTTCCGCCGCCTGTTCAGCTTCCGATAATTGTTTTTCGCGTTCTTTAGCGGCGGACTGCATCACAAACGCATTTTCAACATCATCCAATGCCAATAAAAACGTTTTTTCGTAATTTAACGCGCTTTGCTCAAGCCTTGCATCGACAGCGGTGATGTGTGCTTGGATGCGCCCTGCATTAAATATCGGCATGGTCAAACCTGAACCCAGTGTATAAACACTTTCCGCCAGCGTGGAAAATCCACCAACGGCAACCGCGCCAAGTCCTCCGCTTGCCGATAACACCAATTTAGGAAACAAATCAGCACGCGCCGCCCACAGATTAGCCGCCGCCGCTGTGACTTCAGTTTTAGCCAGCCGTAAATCGGGACGTTGTGCTAACAAATCCGCTGGTAAAAGTTTCGGAATGTTAGGTAACACGGTAGGTAACGGCATCGCTTGAGATAAACGGTTTTCAAACTTTTCAGGTGGTTCGCCCAATAACACACCGATTCGATGCGTTAATGTTTTGGCTGAACTGGTTAGAACGGGCAAAGCCGATTCGGTGGTTGCCAACAAAGTTTGCTGATTGGCAATATCGGCGGCAGTCGCTAATCCATTTTTTTCAAAAAGCTGTAACGCTCTGAGCTTTTCTTTTTGAACGGCAATCGTTTCTTGTTGAAGGCTGATGCGTTTTTGCAAGCCGCGTAATTCCAAATAATTCGTTGCGACTTGCGCCAACAATCCAACTTGAACCGCTCGCAAGGCTTCT
>JAQTOT010000130.1:0-2527 GCA_028713145.1 Methylococcales bacterium | reverse complement strand
CGAACAAATCAATCTCCCAACGCGCTGTCAATCCGCCGCTGACCGCATCCGCAGTGGGTATTGCCAATTTAATGCCTTGTCCGCTGGGAACACCGATAATTTGCTCCATCTTTTTTTCTCGACCGCCAGAGAGTGAAAAATCAAGACTCGGATAAAGTGCCGATTCAGCGATAGTGATTACAGTGGCAGCTTCTCGCACTCGCGCTTTCGCAATTTTAAGGTCGTGATTGGCGTTTAAGGCTTGCGCGATTAAGTCATTCAATAACGGGTCTTGGAAACCTCGCCACCATGTTTTTAAATCAGTTGTCGCATTCGACGAATCAGCAGGGGCATGATGCCAACCATCCACATCGGTCAGTTTTACCGTATCGCTAACGCGAGTTGGCGTACAACCGCTCAGAATCAAGAATGACAACACAACAAGTTGAAGATGAATTTTATGGTTCATCACTATCCTCCCGTTTTTAGGGTTACGCGCTGTACTTTAAACCACGCCGCATACAGCGCAGGCAGAAAAAACACCGTCAACACTGTAGCCACCGTTAGCCCGCCCATAATAGCGATAGCTTGCGGGCCAAAGAAATCATTACGCGATAACGGAATCATGGCGAGAATCGCAGCGGCGGCAGTCAACAAAATAGGGCGAAAACGTCGTACCGTCGATTCAACGATGGCTGTCCAAGCGTCTAAACCTGCTTTTTCGTCCTGCTCGATTTGGTCGATTAAAATGACCGAATTCCGCATCACCATTCCCGCCAGTGCGATGATTCCGAGTAACGCCACAAAGCCAAACGGTGCGCCGAATAACATTAACGCAAACGCCGCACCAATCACGCCCAATGGCGCAGTGATAAATACCAAAAAAGTTCGCGCTAAATTTTGCAACTGCATCATCAGCAAAATCAGCGTTGCCACAACCACCGGCGGAATCCAAATCAGAATCGATTTTTGCGCCGTACCAGAATCTTCTTTTGCCGCGCCCGTCTCAATAAAATAGCCGCTAGGCACAGATTTTCGTAAAACCTCTAATTTTGGTTCAATCTGTGCCGCTACATCGGGAGCTAACATGCCTTCAACCACATCGGCACGCACAGAAATGGCAGGAAAACGGTTGCGCCGCCAACGAACACCGTCTTCAAAAGTTGTTTCAGTGCTGACCAATTGCGACAGTGAAACCGATTTGCCTTGACCAGTCGGTACATTGATATTCGGTAACTTATCCACGCCCATCCGCAACGGCTGTTGCGCCCGCCAAACTATATCAATGAGTTTGTCGTCTTCACGAAATTGCCCGACGGGAATTCCTGTGTAATGCGCTTGCAAGGCTTGCGAAAGACTAGAGGTCGAAACGCCCAATGCTCGTGCTTTATCTTGGTCTAAAACCAGACGCACCGAAGGGATGCGCTCGTGCCAATCGTCATTTACGTCCACCGTATAAGGATTTTCCCGCACAATCGTTGCCACTTGTTCGGCAATGGTTCTAACCTTGCTGGCATCTTCACCTAAAACCCGAAACACCAGCGGGTAATCCATCGGCGGGCCAACATTGAGACGCACCACTCGCCCACGAACTTCAGGAAAATCGGTGGCTAAAGTTTGTCGAATCCGTTGCATGACCCGTTCACGCGCCACATTATCTTTCGTTACCAAAACGAATTCCGCTAAGTTGGTATTAGTCAGTTGTTGCACAATGAGCAGGAAAAACCGAGGCGTGCCGCCGCCGATATAGCTCGCATAACTGGCGATTTCTTCATCTTTGGCAAAAATTGCTTCCATCCGTTTCGCGACGGTTTCGGTTTGTGCAAAAGCACTGCCTTCGGGCAACCATAAATCAACAATCAATTCGGGGCGATTGGATAACGGAAAGAATTGTTGTGGAACTTTGGTCAATGTCACAACGCCTGCGCCAAACAGTAAAATCGTGGCAAAAATGACCGTTTTACGGTATTCCAAACAAACATTAACCCACTGCCGCAAGCGATGGTAAAAAGGTGTATCAAAATGTTCATGATGCGCTTGCTCCTTGTTAGGCGTAACTTTGAGAATTAAATAACCAAGATAAGGCGTAAAGACCACCGCGCCCAGCCAAGAAAGAATTAGCGAAATTCCCACTACCTGAAAAATAGCCACGGTATATTCACCTGCTGACGATTTCGCCAAACCGACGGGCAAAAAGCCTGCAACCGTAATCAACGTCCCCGTCAACATCGGAAAGGCAGTGACTTTGTAAGCGTAAGTGGCGGCACGCATTCTGTCCCAGCCTTGTTCGAGTTTTTGCGCCATCATTTCAATTGCAATCATGGCATCATCCACCAGCAAGCCTAAAGCCAAAATCAATGCACCTAACGAAATGCGGTGAATTTCTAAACCAAACACCAACATGCAAAGCAATGTTCCCGCTAACACAATCGGCACTGTCAACGCCACAACCGAACCTGCTCGCATTCCCAAACTTAAAAAACTCACCAACAGTACCGCCGCCAACGCTTCCCAGAAAGTCCGCATAAATTCGCCAATCGCGATATTG
>JAQTOT010000129.1 GCA_028713145.1 Methylococcales bacterium | reverse complement strand
GTGGCTGGAAAATTTAGCGAATACAGTCACGGTGATATTGTGTTTTATGTCGAAGAAATTGATAAGCAAAAACAATTACATCGCATTTTTGTACAGCATCGCCAAAAAGATTCTGTTGCCATTATCAACGCGCAATCTGGAAATTTAATGGATTTAGCGGGCGGTCAGTACATCGTTTTAAAAAATGGTGAGCGTATTACAGGCAAAGCTGGTGAGTTGAATTATACAATTGAGCATTTTGACGATTATGCAGTGCGAATTGATACCACGGTTAATCCGCTCATTAGCGCAAAACAAGCCGTACCATTTTCTGAATTGTGGCAATCAAATACCAGCGTTGATGCGGCTGAAATTCAACGCCGTTTTGCAGTTCCGCTAGGTATTTTATTACTGGGTTTTATTGCGGTGCCACTGGCAGAATTATCACCACGCGGAGGCATTTACGGCAATATGCTCGTTGGTTTTTTAATCTATTTTAGTTACGGAAATTTACTCAGCGTGTCGCAAAGTTGGGTATTAAAACAAACGATTCCTGCATGGTTAGGTTTAACGAGTGTGAATTTCTTGCTAGTTTTAATTGGGAGTTTGTTACTGGTTCGTTTTTATGGCTGGCGATGGTTGAAAGTGAGTTTCAATAAACTGTAACTTTTCATTAACTTTTACTCATTTGTGTAGAATATCTCGAACAAATTGGTATTTTTTGGACAACGTTAATGAAAATTCAAGCTCGCTTATTGTTATCAATGCTTTCACAAACCGCATTTATAATGATTATCACCTTACTGCTCACTTCATATTTAACTAAAGAAGCTCTTGAAAAAGCGGCTCAAGAAAAATTAACGACTGTCTTAGAAGCTCGATATAGCGCACTGGGTCATTGGGCTAAAACGCTGCAAGCACAATTATCTATTTTCGCCGTCTCTCCCACTGTAACAGCGTTGACACGCGACCTCAGCAGCGAATTCCAAAAGCTCGGTAATAATGCTCAAAATTTGTTACAACAAAACTATTCTGCTAACAGCGCACACCAAACCAAATTAGATGCCACGATTTTTACTTATGACAAATTACGTCAAGAGGCGATGAGCTATTTTTCTTTTCGTAAAAATGCCTACGGTTGGAACGATATTTATTTAATCGATCCACAAGGCGACGTGATATTTAGTTATCAAAATGATGCAGACTTTGCCACGAATTTAAAATCAGGTGTGTGGCAGAACACGGGGTTAGCACAAGCCGTCTTGCCATTATTAAACAATGCCATCGCAGGACAACTTAGTTTTTCTGATTTTAGTCAATATGCCCCAAAAAAACAGCCTGCAAGTTTTGTTGCCACCTCACTATTTGATTCTGAAAATCATCACTTTTTAGGTGTTGTCGCAATTCAAATTCCTGTTAGTCAAATCGATGAATTAGTGATGGATAAAACAGGCTTGGGTGAAACAGGCGAAGTAATTATTGTGGGGAAAGACGGTTGGATGCTGAGTGATTCACGTTTTTCCAAAGAAAGCACTATCTTAAAAACACAAATTCAAACTAAAGATGCAGAAACGGTTCTTGCAGGTAAAACACAAACACTCATTACGCCTGATTATCAGGGAATTGAAATTCTCGCAGCGGTTAAACCTTTTTCGCCCTTTTTGAACAGCCTTGATGATAATCAAGTTACTTGGGGAATTATCGCCAAAATTGAGTATTCCGAAGTATTAAAAAAATACAATACGTTGTTGCATATCTTACTCGTGACAACAGTAGGTTTGATGCTACTCACCATTTTGTTAAGTGTTTTAAGTGGACGTTCGATAACACAACCACTCATTCGCATTACCAATGCTCTCTCCAAATTAGCGAAAAGTGAGCAAGTTGAAATACCCGAATTAGAGCGTACCGATGAGATTGGTGAAATTGCCCAAGCTGCTCAAACTTTTCATTCGATTTCTCAGCAGCTAGAACATGAGCATTGGTTAAGTGAAAAAGTGGTTATTTTAACTGGTACCGTTTCTGCGGAAAGTTCCGTTGAACAAGCCGCAAATAAGGTTTTACATTTACTGTGTCAGTTGCTCGACATTCCTGTTGGTGCGATTTATGTGCAAGCTGAAAAAGGAATTTATCATCGGATTACGACGCATGGGTTAGCCAGAAGTAATCAGGCAGAAACCAGCTTTGAATCAGGCGTTGGAATACTTGGACAATGTGTTCAAAGTAATCAAGCGATTGTGTTATCCCCCGTGCCAGCGGGCTTAACGATTATCAGCACGGGGCTGGCTGAATTTTCACCACACGAGTTGATTATTTATCCCATTCCGCATAAAAACAATGTGTTAGCCGTAATCGAATTAGCGGCGACCGTTTCACTGAGTACAAAACAATATGAATTTCTCAAAGCTGTTTCTGAAGCACTCGGTTTGCATTTTGCTAATTTGCAAGCCGCTGAACATAACGCACTTCTATTGAACGAAACCAAACGAAAAGCCCTTGAATTGCGTGAAACGTCTCTTTATGGACGCAGTTTGATTGAAGCAAGCCTTGATCCGCTAGTCACAATCAGCATTGATGGCAAAATCATGGATGTGAATGCCGCAACCGAAAATGTTACTGGTGTGCAACGTGAACAACTGATTGGTAGCGATTTTTGTGAGTATTTTACCGAACCTGAAAATGCACGAGCAGGTTATAAACAAGCGTTTGCAAATGGCTTTGTTACGGATTATGCACTTGCCATTCAACATACAAGCGGAAAAGTGACGGATGTCGTTTATAACGCAAGCGTTTATTACGACAGTAATGGCGATGTAGCAGGTATTTTTGCTGCCGCCCGCGATGTAACGGATAAAAAAATTGCCGAACAAAAAATGCGCGAGCAACAAGAACAATTACAGGCAAGTTCGCATTATGCGCGTAGTTTGATTGAGGCAAGCCTTGATCCGCTAGTCACAATCAGCATTGATGGCAAAATTATGGATGTGAATGCGGCAACAGAAAATGTCACAGGTGTTGAACGTGAACAACTCATTGGCAGTGATTTTTGTGACTATTTCACCGATCCAGAGCAAGCACGGCGCGGTTATCAGCAAGCATTTTCCCACGGTTTTGTTACCGATTATGCGCTAGCAATTCAACACGTTAGCGGAAAAGTCACCGACGTGGTTTATAACGCCAGTGTTTATTACGATAACAATAGCGATATTGCAGGTATTTTCGCTGCTGCCCGCGATGTAACGGATAAAAAAATCGCTGAACAGAAAATGCTTGAACAACAAGAATTACTCCAACAAAGTAATGCGGAATTACAAGCCTTTACCGAAGAATTGCGCGGACAATCTGAAGAAATGCGTTCACAAAATGAGGAATTGCGTTCAAATCAAGAAGAACTTCGCGCTCAACAAGAAGAAACCTTACTTAAAAATCAATTGCTCGAAACGCAAAGTAAACAGCTTGAAGAATTCATCGCTGAATCGAAAGCAAAAGCCGAAGAATTAAAGCGTTCAAATCAATACAAATCCGAATTCTTGGCGAATATGTCGCACGAATTACGCACGCCACTCAATAGCATTTTGATTTTGTCGAAAAGTTTAGCTGAAAATGACGTACATAATTTAACCGACGATCAAATTGAATCCGCAAGTGTTATCAGTGAAAGTGGAACGCAATTACTCACGTTAATTAACGATATTTTAGATTTATCAAAAATTGAAGCGGGGAAATTGGAATTATCAAAAGAAATTTTTCCACTTACTGAAATGGTCACTTATTTGCGGAGAGTATTTTTACCGCAATCTGAAAAGAAACAACTGGAATTTACTATCGAAGTTGCAGGAGACGTACCAGAATTGATTTATACCGACAGGCAACGGGTAACGCAAATTCTGACTAATTTGCTCACGAATGCAATTAAATTCACCGATTCGGGAAGTGTAAAAATCACGTTTGCAAAATTAAACGATCATTTAAAAATAGCTGTGATTGATACGGGAATTGGGATTCCTGCTGAAAAGTTAGAACATATTTTTGGTGCATTTCAACAACTCGATGGTTCAACCAGTCGTAAATATGGTGGTTCAGGATTAGGGCTTGCAATTAGTCGAAATTTAGCTCATCTGCTTGACGGTGAAATTAGTGTCACGAGTGAAATTGGTGTTGGGAGTCAATTTTCTGTTGATTTTAAACATATTTTTTCGGGTGTTGCGCGAAGAGAAAGTGATTCCCGCGCGGCAGTCGCTGAACCCGTTTTAATTTCCTCTAAAAACGAAGTTTCAACAAGCAAAAATATCTTACTTGTTGAAGATGATACGCGCCTGTTGACCATTTTAGGACGAATGATTACTGCGCTAGGTTTTAATGCTATTCCTGTGGAATCAGCGGAAAAAGCCTTGATTGAACTGGGGAAAGTACAAATTACGGGGGTATTTTTGGATTTGGGTTTGCCAAAAATGAGTGGCATGGAATTATTACAATACATAAAAGAAAACCCACAACTTGCCAAAACTCCTGTGTTTATTATGTCAGGCAGCGTCGATACAGGGCAGGCGAAAACGCTTGGCGCGTTGGGATTTTTAAAAAAACCCGTGACTCGTGAAACCATTGTGGAATCGTTAAAAATTATGGTTCAACACGAAGGTGAAATGTCGTTCCCGCCAACTGCAAGCCCTAATTCTTCTGATTCGGTACAAATTTTACTGATTGAAGATAATGCCATTGACAGAAAAAATGTCGAAAAATTGCTAAAAGATGAATCGATAGAAATTACGACTGTTGAAACAGGCAATGAAGCATTTCAACTTCTACAATCACAACACATCGACATGGTAATTTTAGATCTGAAATTACCTGACATGAGTGGTTTTGAATGGATTGAACAAGCAAAGCAATATCTCAATCCACCACCTGTTATTGTTTATTCTGCGCGTGAATTAACAGAGCGCGAAGTCTTTGAATTAAAAGGCGTGACTGAAAGTATCGTTACAAAAAATGCGCTCAATTCGCGTTTGCGTGAAGAAGTTTTATATTTGCTCAATCATTTAAATTCACCTGTCACGCCGTCAAGCTCGGAGTTAGTAACAGACAAAAAAATTCTGCTTGTTGATGATGATGCCCGAAACCTATTTGCGTTAACGAAAGTGTTAAAAGCAAAAGGTTTTAGAATCGAAGTTGCGCCTGATGCGTTAAAAGCCTTGGAACTACTCGCTCAAGAATCGTTCGATGTATTGCTTACCGATATTATGATGCCCGACATTGACGGTTACGAATTGATACGACGTGTGCGCGCGCTCGGTTATAACGAATTGCCAATTATTGCTATTACGGCAAAAGCTATGAGAGGTGATGATTCACTTTGTTTGGAGGCTGGGGCAAACGGGTATCTCTCAAAACCTGTTGATGTTTGCGCATTGATTGAAATGATGAACAACATCACTACAAAATAAAAATTTCCGATAGAGAAATAAAATTATTGACGGATGTTGTTAATTTCAGCATCAAAC
Organism: Methylococcales bacterium; assembly: GCA_028713145.1. Taxonomy (GTDB): domain Bacteria; phylum Pseudomonadota; class Gammaproteobacteria; order Methylococcales; family Methylomonadaceae; genus UBA10906. The sequence continues at coordinate 2,687 of JAQTOT010000129.1, read as the reverse complement.
TAGCCGAGTAAGGCATCAATGGGGTAGAATTAACCCGATTATTTGTAATAATTATTCGGTAAATGGAACAAGGAAAAAGATGTATTTTTTCCTTAAATTACCAATGGATATACGATAAAGTTTTTAAACTACTAGAGGAGTTCTCTCCGTGAAAAAAATTAAACAACTGTCCGCAGGTGTGATGTTAGCCGCTCAAGGTTTGCAAAGCGCACATGCGGATTACGCACTAAATTTAATGCAAGGGGTCACAACGGTCAGTCATGACATTTTTGACCTGCACATGCTTATTTTATGGGTGTGTGTGTTTATTGGGATTGCTGTTTTTGGCACGATGTTTTATTCGATTTACCATCACCGTAAATCAAAAGGTCATCAAGCCGCAAATTTCCATGAAAACACCACCGTCGAAATTATTTGGACAATTATTCCGACCTTGATTTTGGTTGCAATGGCAATTCCAGCAACGAAAACGATGCTTGAATTGGATAACGTTCAAAACTCAGATATGTCGATTAAAGTCACAGGTAAACAATGGTATTGGGATTATGAATATCTTGGTACGGGCGTTCATTTTGAAAGTCATTTAGATGCAGCAAGTGAAAAAGCGCATCGTGACGGTTCAGATCCTACTCGCGTTCCGCACTATTTGTTAAACGTTGATAACCCATTGGTTGTTCCTGTTGGCAAGAAAATTCGTTTCGTATTCACTGCTGCTGACGTTATTCACTCTTGGTGGGTTCCAGATTTAGGTTGGAAAAAAGACGCTAACCCAGGTTTCATTAACGAAGCATGGACACAAGTTGATAAACCAGGTGTTTATCGTGGTCAATGTACTGAACTTTGCGGACGCGATCATGGCTTTATGCCTATCGTTGTGATTGCAATGGAACAAGCTGATTACGACAAATGGGTTCAAACAACACTTGCTAAACAAAATGAAAAACCTGATTTAAGCGATCAGAATCGTCAACAGTTAATGGCAAATGGTGAAGCGGTTTATTTGAAAAACTGTGTTGCGTGTCATCAAATCGATGGTAAAGGCATTGATGGTACTTACCCTGCGTTACGAGGCAGTGCAAAAGTCACAGGTGGTATCGATCCATTGATTGGTTTCTTACAAGCAGGTACGAGCAGAATGCCAGCATTTGCGAAGTTGAAAGACAATGAATTGGCGGCAGTCATTACTTATATTAGAAATGCGCCTGAACTCGGCAATAAAGTTGGCGACGAAATTCAACCAAAAGCTATCACGCCAGTTTATGACGACGATGAGTGATAACGGTTTGTCGTCTTACTCTTTTTTAATTGTTAATGAGGTATAAAGTATGTCTGCTGTAACAGCTGAACACGCGCACGATGATCATCACGATGATCACGCGCATGGTCCTGAAAAGGGCTGGTTGCGTTGGATAATCACCACCAACCATAAAGATATTGGAACGATGTATTTGGTATTTGCACTGGCGATGTTTTTTGTCGGTGGCGCAATGGCAATGATCATTCGTGCTGAATTATTTGAACCTGGATTGCAGTTTGTTGATCCGCAATTTTTTAACTCGATGACCACTATGCACGCATTGGTAATGGTTTTCGGGGCAGTTATGCCAGCCTTCGTAGGTCTTGCAAACTGGATGATTCCAATGATGATTGGTGCGCCTGATATGGCGTTGCCACGCATGAACAACATGAGTTTTTGGATGCTTGTAGCAGGTATTTTGCTTATCGCATCAACATTATTTATGGAAGGTGGCGCACCTGCTGGTGGTTGGACTTTGTATCCGCCACTCGTTTTGCAAACAGGTAAAGCGTTGCCATTCGCTATTTTCGCGGTGCATTTGTTAGGTGTTTCGTCAATTATGGGCGCGATTAACATTATCGCGACTATTTTGAATATGCGTGCGCCTGCCATGACATTGATGAAAATGCCATTATTCGTTTGGACTTGGTTGATTACTGGTTTCTTGCTTATCGCAATTATGCCTGTGTTTGCAGGTTCAGTAACAATGCTTCTCACCGATAAATTCTTCCACACTAGCTTCTTTGATGCAGCAGGTGGTGGTGATCCTGTTCTTTATCAACACATTTTCTGGTTCTTCGGACACCCAGAAGTTTACGTCATGATTTTGCCAACTTTCGGTGTGGCTTCAACAATCATTCCTGTGTTTGCTCGCAAACCATTATTTGGTTACAGCTCAATGGTTTATGCAACAGCGTCAATTGCGTTTTTGTCATTCATCGTTTGGGCGCACCACATGTTCACCGTTGGCTTACCAATCGCTGGTGAGTTGTACTTCATGTATGCAACGATGTTAATTGCAATTCCAACAGGCGTGAAAGTTTTCAACTGGACTGCAACCATGTGGAAAGGTTCGATGACATTTGAAACACCTATGTTGTTTTCAATTGCATTCGTTGTCTTGTTCACATTAGGTGGTTTTACTGGTTTGATGATGTCTGTTGCGCCAGTCGATTTCCAATATCACGATACTTATTTCATCGTGGCGCATTTCCATTACACCTTAGTTCCTGCATCAGTTTTCATTTTGATGGCGGCAGGTTACTACTGGTTGCCTAAATGGACGGGTCACATGTACAACGAAAAAATCGGACAATTGCATTTTTGGTTGTCTACGATTTCGGTAAACGTTTTGTTTTTCCCACAACACTTTTTGGGATTAGCAGGCATG
>JAQTOT010000128.1 GCA_028713145.1 Methylococcales bacterium | reverse complement strand
CTTTGAACCAGATACGGGAAGCAATTTTAATGTTGAACCCTAACACGTCGTTTATCCGACGTGTATCCTGAACTTTCAGTTCTTAGTTCACTAACCTACCAGCTTTAGCTGGTAGTTGTTGAGTTTTTAGCTTGAAATCCTTTTTAATTTAAGCGATAAAATAGCCACTCAAACATTTAAATCAATTCACAAATACAGGGAGAATTTTATGAGTAGCGTTGTAGAAAAAATTACAGAAAACGGCAGAGTTATTTATCAATTGACAATTACTTTACCGAATGGTTCAAAAAAAGTTGAAAAATATGAACGAGCTTTTGATGTTCAAAAACGTCAACGTCAAATCGAAGAAGATACAAGAAAAGGGGTTACAGGTAGTCACTACGCTTAAATTGTATTTAGACACAAAAACGCCGCGCGTGTTTATAACTCGCGCGGCGTTTTTTATTTTACAAAACAGTCTTATTTGTGCGCTGCGTTGTAAATTCCCATCATTTCTGTCAAAAGTGTAGATGCTTCTTTTGTTGCAGTAGCCGCATCTTGAGTTGTTCCTTTTTCCGCTGCATCACGCGCCGCACGCAATTTATCATTCAATTTTTGACGCAAACGTTCTGTTTGTTCATAACGGAATTCTTTTTGTGCTTGACGTACTTCACCGATTGCAGCGATGAATGCCGTTTTGTCACCATTACTTTCAGCAATAGAAACCGCTTCATTTAATTTTGTAACTGTAAGATCTGCTGCAGCTTTAACCGCTGCGTTTTTGTCGCCATGTTCTTCAGCAGCGAAAGCTGGCGCAGAAACCGTTGCAAATGCTGCAACGATAGCAGTTGATAAAGCGATTTTTTTTAAAATATTCATGGTGTTCCTAGAATGAGGAGAAAATTGAGGTGTTGTCATTAAACCGACTAAAAAAGTAGGTTATGAACGAGGCGCATTATAGATTATTTAATGTGTATTAGCGATAACCAAGCTCTGCAAAAGGGCAATAAAAAAGGCTTGTGAGTTTTTTAACTCACAAGCCTTTATTTTTGTTTATTTTTTTAAGCGAGTACGCTGCTGTAAGGCTTGTCAAATGTAGGAATGTGACTATCTAGCCAACCTTTAACTAATTGTCCAACTGCTTCAGTTACTTCTGCTTCGCCAGCATGGAATTTCTTTTGCAAATCGGCACAAATACCAATCAACGCCGTGTGTTCAGCTTTATGTGCATCAAATGCTGCATAACCTTTCGCTGTCATTTCACGTTCTTCGTGAGCAAAATGGTCAACAACATAAGCGATTAAATCATCTAATTGTGAACCAATTACCGAACGCTCCGCACCACCTGTTGCAAGGTCATATAACTTATTTAATTTGTCGAATAAGATTTTGTGTTCATCGTCTGCAAAACCAACGTTTGTGCCGTATTGTTCAGCAGTCCAAGTAATTAAAGCCATAACACACTCCTCAAAATATAGTGATTGTAAAAACCGCATAAAAATTATGGATTGAATTTTATTGTTCGTCAATATGAAAACAAACTATTTCTGTTTTGCGACATAATTTTCTTGAAAAAAGTCGAATGTTGAAATTTGGCTAACTGACTAAATTTGCGTAGAATGCACCACGTTTTTAACTTGAACTGATTGAAACCAATTTATTTATGCCTATCCACACGACATCTCTTACACGCTTTTTATTTCCTGCAACGCTTTTGTTGCTGGCGATTGCGTGTGTGATTGGTCATTTGACTGATATAAAAATTGTCGATTTAACTAGCGGTTTTTCACATCCGCTTGAGGGTTGGGATCACATTGTCACCATGTTGGGTGTTGGCATTTGGGCGGCACAATTACGAGGTAAAGCAATCTGGCTTTTACCTACGACCTTTGTCGGCGTAATGAGTTTGGGTGGTATTTCAGGTGCGGCAAACTATCTAGCCGTTCCAAGCGCGGAAATTTTAATCGTTTTATCGTGCCTCGTTTTTAGTGTGTTAATCCTTCGCAAAGTGCGTTTTGATATAAGAATCAACATGCTCATTGTGGCATTTTTCGCGTTCTTTCACGGGTTTGCACACGGGCAAGAAATTTCCACCTCCGCGAGTTTAATTTCCTACACGCTAGGTTTTATGATTGCCACATTGCTGTTGCACGGCGCAGGCATTTTAATTGCAAAAGTTATCTTACTTTCTATCGCATTTTTTATTGCTCAAATGTTGAATGTGGTCGTTTCAACCGAATCGGCAAAAACCGTCAAAGCAAGTTATTCACAACTTGTGCAAAACGATTTTCAACAACTCGAAACACAATCGATTGAAAAACCGCCGCTGATAAATCATTCGCCGCAATGGCTGAATTTATCGCCGCCACTCGCATCGATTTTGCAAACTTTCACGCTCATAAAAACGTATTTCGTTTTGAGTACGTTATTGCTTGTTTTTAGTGTTTCGCAATTTGTCTGCTACGTTTTTTATATCAAACAACGTTGTGATTTTGTTTTTTATTCAAAATTCCTCGCTTGTTGTTTCAATTGTCGTTTTTTTTCCTTCGCTGTACTTCCAACTCCTTCGCGTTCAAATCAAATTTTTTCTAATTTAAATTCCAAGGGGATTTTTATGTCTATTCGTTTGCCTAAAGTTTTAGCGTTATTTTTACTTTTTCCTTCTTTTGCTCACGCGCATTCGATGGCTTTTACGCAAATCGATTGGAATAGTGGCTTTTTACATCCGTTGCAAGGGCTTGACCATATCGTTGCCATGCTTGCCGTTGGATTTTGGGCGGCACAATTGCGTGGTCGTGCGATTTGGTTATTACCATTGACGTTTGTCAGTGTCATGACGTTAGGCGGTTTGCTTGGAACGTCAGGTATTTCGCTTGATTACGCTGAAACGATTATTTTAATTTCAGGTTTTGTATTGAGCATTTTCGCTCTTAAAAAAGTGCAATTTGATTTGAAAGTCAGCGCGTTAATTGTGGGGTTTTTTGCATTATTTCACGGCTTTGCACATGGGGCAGAAATCGCGGATTCGGCAGATTTAGTGTCTTACAGCATTGGATTTATTACGGCAACATCGTTGTTGCATATCGCAGGAATTGTGATGTCAAATTCAACAGTTCTCACTCGTGCCTATTTAAAGGACGCAAGACCATGACAACAACGTTTTTAATCCGCACCCAGGTTGCATTAGCGTTATTTGTTTTACTTTGGCTGGGCGGATTTGATTTTTTCTTTCCTAATACGTTTCACATCGAAGCAGGCGTACACGGGCTTTCAACGATTTCAGCATTAGTTATAGGCACATTTTTAACGCATCGCGCTTATCACTTAATGCGCGGCGTACATATCAATTTTGAATCGTTGCGTTATTGGACAAGTGCGGCGACTGTTTTTAATTTACTCGGCGCAATCAGCGGCAACTGGGTTTATATGCGTTATCGCGGCGAAGGTGGCGCGAAAGATTGGATTTTATCGCACGTTCCGACGTTTCATAACGTGATGATGGAATTCAAAGAATTCATCTCGCTATTTCCCTTTGCGTTGATGCTTACCGTGACATTTGTTTTGTTTTATTACGGAAATGCGATTGCAACACGGCGCGATATTCTTAACTTTGTCGGGATTTTAATGTTGCTGTCGTGGTTATTTTTATTATTTGGATTTGTCGCAGGTTTAACGCTTGCCAAATTGCACACGCTTTAAATTGTTATGAATAACAAAATAGAAAATGATTCACCACAAATTTTTTCAGGTATCGTCGTGGCGGCAACGCTCGCGCCGTTACTGGGTTTTTATCCCTTGATGATTACGCACCATGTTTCGCGGCTTTCAAAATACTGGGATAAATTTATTTGGTCTTACGGGCAATGGATTCCAGGTTCGGTGGGAAGTGGTGCGTTAGGTAGTACGGGGTCTTATGCAGGCAAAGAATCGTTAGCGTTAATTGTTTGGCTGGGAAGTTGGGCTGTTTTTCATTATTTGTGGCGCAAACAAGATTTGTCGTTGCAAAGTTGGTTGCCGATTTTTTCAGGCGGTTTATTGCTGGTCACACTCGGATTTGTTCATCCCGTGATTGACCCTGTTATTTTGCTACTTCGTGATTTGTTGGAGTAATTGAACGTGCGTTTATTTTTAGTTTTAGTTTCTTTTTTTTGGCTGACGCAAACCGCTTTTGCCGAAGGCGTTTTGATGGATGTTTTGCCTAAAGATAATTCAGTTGTCGCGCTGGATAAATTCGACAACAAAATCAGGCTTGCGTTTAGCGGCAATGTGAGCGAGCGTTCATCGTCTTTAGTCGTTGTTGATAGCACAGGAACGCGCGTGGATAAACAAGATGTTCAACTCACGATTGGCGACCGTAGCATTTTAACCGCGACGACGATTGATTTAGCCGCAGGACGTTATGCAATTCGTTATCGCGTTGTTACCGAGGATGGATTAGTGGTGAGTGGAATTTGCCGTTTTGAACTTAAAAACAAAGAGGTGCAACCATGAAACCATTTTTAAAAATGTTGCTTTTGTTTGTGCTGACTTCAACGGTTTTTGCTTCTGTGCCACTTGCACCGCGTGCTGGCGTGGGTGGAAAAATTGATATGTTTGGCTGTATGCAAACGAACGATTATTACATTGCCAATTTTGCTGTTTATGCCATCAGTCAAATCAAAGACAAAAAAACCGCCGCATCGATTGCGGGATTTTGTGGTGATTTACCGTATTTAGGTGTGGCACAAATTACGATTGATTTACTTGACCGCGATGTGCGGCGCAAACCTGTTTGGGTGAAAGTGTTTGATAGCAAAAAAAATGTGATTGCTGAAACTGCCCCGAAAATCGAAAAACAAGCCGTGATTTCGCTACCTGTGAATTTCCAAAATCAAGGCAAATATGACGTGGTGCTTTATGTTGAAGATAACGATTTGAATACAAAACCAGAAATGAGCGCGTTGCATATTCCGTTAGTTGTTGCGATGACGGTTGCAGGTGAACCCGAATCAGCAGGCGGATTTTTGAAAGTGGTACTAATTGTGGTTGTTGCGGCGTTTGGAATTGGTTTTTTGGTAAATCGCCAATTGAAACTGAAAGATGTTTAGGGAATTTAAAGCACATCCCCCAGCCTTTCAGGCTGCCCCCTTCAAAGGGGGCGAAAGATTAAAAAGCAACCGCTTTTGATTTTTAATGGTTTTCCCCCTTTGGAGGGGGAGCGGCGATAGCCGCAGGGGGAGGTGCTTTAATGCGCCGAAAAATTCTGATTAGCAAACGGATTAAAATTCGGGCGCGTGACTACGTTCACGTTAAAACCAAAATCCGCCATTTGATGACAGGCATTACAACCAGCGGTTAATTGGTCATATTGTTTGTTGAATTCAATCAGATTTTTCGCCGCAATTGCTTTATCTAGCGCGGCAACGGGATTTTCCATTGTCGCGGCAATCAGTGATTTCATTGGGGCAGTTTTAAGATGTTTATGTGTGGGATGGAAGATTTCAGCATCTTCGATACCTTCTTTTAACTCGTCAAGTTCATAAGCGGCTAATGCCCAGTTTTCGGCTTGACCTGCAAACCAAAGTTTCGCGTGACGCATGGCGGTTAAGGACATGATTTCGCCTAAACCTGGTTTGAAAGTTTCAACAGTTGTGACGGTTTCCGAAGCACAACCTGAAATTAAAAAAGTGCTGCAAAGTAATAAAACAGATTTATTCATAAAAAGAAGAAAAATAAAAAAAGGAAAGGTGGCAACAGTTTAGCCAAACATTCCAAAAACGTTAAGAGGAGAACGAGAAATGGAAAAAATAACTAATGCCGCGTTATTATTCAGATTTTTTAGAGGTATTTTCAAATGAGCATCACAGATAAATCCCTTTCAGAATGGCAACATACGCACGTTTTCAACGAGGGTAATCCGCTTGCAGAACGCAATACAAAATGGGCGGTATTTTTAACTGCGCTCATGATGATTGGCGAGATTTTCGGCGGCTGGTTTTATAACTCTATGGCTCTGCTAGCTGATGGTTGGCACATGAGTTCGCACGTTTTAGCATTGGGGTTATCGGTTTTCGCCTATCGCACGGCAAGGCGTTTAACGCATGACGAACGCTTTGCTTTTGGAACGTGGAAAATCGAAATTATGGGCGGTTACACCAGCGCAATTTTTCTAATTGGCGTTGCAGGCTTGATGCTTTATCAATCTTCAGAACGTCTGATTACGCCGATGCCAATTCATTATGATCAAGCAATCGCTATTGCAGCAGGTGGCTTAGTGGTGAATTTGCTTTGCGCTTGGTTACTTAAAGAGGGGCATCATCACGACCATTCGCATGAACATTCACACGGTCATTCGCACAATCACCATCATCACGATTTGAATTTACGCTCGGCGTATTTACACGTTGTCGCCGATGCCGCAACGTCTGTGTTGGCTATTATCGCGCTGTTTGGTGGGAAATTTTTTGGCGCAAATTGGCTAGATCCTGCAATGGGCATTTTGGGTGCATTACTCGTTTTAGTTTGGGCGTATAAATTGTTGCTCGAAACGGGGTGTGTTTTACTTGATGCAGAAATGGATGCACCTGTTGTTGCTGAAATTTTTGAAGTGATTAACGACAGTCCGATTCAAGCTAAAATCACGGATTTGCACGTTTGGCGCGTGAGTAAAAACAAATATGCCTGCATTTTGTCATTGCTGACTCATGAAACCGTTACGCCCGATTATTTTAAAAAACAACTGAGTATTCATGAAGAACTCGTCCACATCACCGTTGAAATCAATCACTGTGCAACCTCTCACGAAACCTAGATTTTTATGGACAAAACAAATTTGACTTTTACGGGTTATCCGATTTTTGAACCGTCAAAACAAGAGCTGAAAAATGCCCGTTTTCGCGGCGGTTTGATGCTAGCCGTGGTGGGTATTTTGCACGGTGCGATTGCGTTTGAATTGGTAAATGCCCCCAAAGATTTGCCGAAAAAAATACCGCAAATTATGGAGGTGGCAATGGTGACAATTCCAAAACCTGAGCCGCCAAAACCTGAAATCAAGCCGCTTGAACCACCAAAACCTGTGGTGAAAAAGGAAGTCGTCAAACCGATTGTAAAACCTGTGCCTGTGAAAAAAATCACACCGCCAAAACCTGTTTTGCAACCCAAAATTTTAACGACGGCCTCTGAAAATGCTGAAATCAGCATTCCAAAATTTGAAGCAGCACCTGTTTATACACCACCTGTGCCAGTGCAAACAGAGGCAAAATCAGCTCCACAACCAAGCGCAATGGCTTCGACAAATACAGAAAGCTCTGTGAGTTCGGGGGGGACGTGTGAAAACTGCGCTAGCATCGAAAAACGTTTGCAACGTCGCTATGCACGACGTAATTTCGCAGGTTCGGTATCGTTCACATTCACAATCGGCGAAGATGGCAAAGTTAAAAATGCAACGCTCAAAAATACTGAACCTGCGGAGTTGTTCGACGAGGAGGTCATTTCTGAAATCAAAGAAAGTTTGATGGAAATGGAATTCGATCCAAAAATTGTGAACGGCAAAGCTGTGAGTTTCAAAGGCAATAAAACTATTAAATTTCAACCTTCTAAATAATTAGGAACAAAACATGACCGATTCAATTACCCATTTCATTATCGATGCGACATTTGACATTTTGATACTTTTCTCCGTGTTAACGTGGACAATGATTTTTTACAAACTGTGGCAATTCATGGCGAACAACCGTAATAACAACGTATTTAGTGACGCGTTTTGGAATGCTCAAAATATGGAACAAGCGAAACGTTTGCCCGACGATATTTTCAAAGGTACGCAATCGCATTTGGCGTATGAAGGGCTGTTTTGGCTTGATGAATATCAACGTTTGCGTGGCAAAAGTTTCAAATACTCGGGCAATCCGAATGAATTGCTCGAACACGCTTTGCGTGGACAATTGCAAAAAGAACAACACACGCTTGAAAATGGGCTGACGCTTTTAGCTAGCATTGGCAGCACCGCGCCATTTGTGGGCTTGTTTGGAACGGTGATGGGAATTATGCACGCAATGCACGATATTACCGCAAGCGGTTCGACCAGTTTAGATGTGGTGGCAGGTCCTATCGGTGATGCACTCGTTGCAACGGCAATTGGTATTGCGGTCGCTGTGCCTGCGGTACTCGCGTACAACTTCTTTTTGCGTCGCGTGAAATTACAACGTCAACAATTAGAAAGTTTTGTTGGGCATTTTTTGCTTGTTGCTGATTTGCCAAAAGAATAAGGGGGCAAAATGGCTTTTAAACCGCAATCTGAAGACGAAAGCGCGATGAGTGAAATCAACGTCACGCCACTTGTTGACGTGATG
>JAQTOT010000127.1 GCA_028713145.1 Methylococcales bacterium | reverse complement strand
TCCAATTCAAAATCTTTTCAGCATTTGACGATGTACAAACAATTCCCCCATGTTCACCGCAAAAGGCTTTCAAATCGGCGGCAGAATTGATGTAAGTGACTGGGGTAACTTCATTTTCAACATCTAAAACTTGTGCGAGTTCTGACCAGCATTTATTAACTTTGATTAAATTTGCCATGTCAGCCATCGAACAACCAGCAGCCAAATCAGGCAAAATCGCAATTTGATCAGGGCGTGACAAAATATCGGCGACTTCTGCCATGAAATGTACGCCACAAAAAACAATATATTCAGCGGTTGATTCAGCGGCATTTTTTGATAATTTAAGCGAATCGCCTGAAAAATCAGCGTGTTTGAATACTTCGTTGCGTTGATAATGATGCCCTAAAATTACGCAGCGATCGCCCAATGTAGCTTTCGCTTTTTCGATTAACACGTCGCATTCTTCGTCGCTTAACGTGGCGTAGTCATGAATCGGTAAAGTCATTTTTGTTCTCTGATAAAAAGGAAAAAGTGAAGTTTAGGGGAAAATGTGAAATGTTGCATTATTCATCGCTGTAAGAGCTGTAATGACTTGGATTCGCGCAATTTTGAAAACGTGAATACTGCCCTTGGAACATTAAACGTACAGTCCCTAATGGTCCATTTCGTTGTTTGCCAATAATCAATTCTGCCGTACCTTTGTCAGGACTATTTTCGTTGTAAACCTCGTCACGGTAAATAAATAAAATTAAATCAGCATCTTGCTCAATCGCGCCTGAATCGCGCAAATCGGACATCACGGGGCGTTTGTTTGGACGTTGTTCTAAATTACGATTGAGCTGAGAAAGTGCAATGACAGGGACGTTTAATTCTTTTGCCAACGCTTTCAAGCCGCGTGAAATATCGGAAATTTGCTGAACGCGACTTTCGCCGCTTGAAGGTGATTGCATCAATTGCAAATAATCCACCACGATTAAACCGAGTTGTCCGTGTTCACGCGCTAAACGCCTTGCCCGCGCCCGTACTTCACTGGGAGTTAATGCGGCACTATCATCGATAAAGAATTTGGTGCTGTTGAGCATCGTCAATGCTGTCGTCAATCTTGGCCAATCGTTATCATCTAAGTCGCCTGAACGCACACGCTGTTGTTCGATACCACCGAGCGACGACATCATCCTCATTACAATAGCATCACCTGGCATTTCCATACTGAAAATCGCCACAGGTTTTCCACCTTTAATGGCGAAATTTTCGGCGATGTTCATGGACACCGTAGTTTTTCCCATCGACGGTCTACCCGCAATAATAATTAAATCAGAAGGTTGCAAGCCTGACGTGAGTACATCTAAATCATCAAAGCCTGTTGATGCGCCTGTAATGGCACCTTTTGTTTCCGCCAATAATTCGATTTTTTCGATGGTTTTTTTCGCTAACGCGCGAATGCCAACAAAGCCCCCTTCTTCACTTTTCTGGGTTTGTTCAGCAATTTTGAAAACAAGTTGTTCGGCATTTTCTAAAATTTCAGCGGTTGAGCGTCCTTCGGTTTGATGCACAGAATTAACAATGGTTGTGCCTGCGCTGATTAACTGCCGTAAAACGGATTTTTCTCGCACGATATTGGCGTAGGCTTCGATATTTGCCGCACATGGCGTATCTTTTGACAACACGATTAAATAAGACAAACCGCCAACAGAATCTAACTGCCCATGCGATTTTAGCGATTCTGACAAGGTGATAATATCGAAAGGAACTTGCTGCTCGGCTAAAACGCTAATAGCACGAAAAATAAGCTGATGCGAGCGAAGATAAAAATCGCCCTCCGACAAATTATCTGCCACTGAATCCCAAGCGTTATTATCAATAATCAAAGAGCCTAAAACAGATTGCTCGGCGTGAATTGAATTAGGGGGTAATCGTAGCGAATCAAGCGCGGGATCGCGTTCAAGTAAATAACTTTCAGACATGGTTGCTCGGTGTGATAACTCAAATCAATGCAGCGAAAAAAAGCGCGGTTATTAAATAATAATCCACGCTTTGGTGTTCTTTTTTTGTTTTTATTTTGGGAGAAATTCGACGCGAAGTTTAGCAGAAATTCCCTTTTCAAACTACGTTGACAGGCGGTAAAAAAATCGTTATGTGACAGAAAAATTTACCTTGTTTTTACTTATTGAAACCCCATAATAACGGCACGCGAAAGCGTTTTTTTAATTCATAAACACAATCTTTTGGAGCGTAAAAAATGGCAGTTTCACTCAGCAAAGGCGGCAATGTTAATTTAAGCAAAGAAGCCCCAAATTTAAATAAAATCGTCGTGGGTTTAGGTTGGACGGAGCGATCAACAGATGGCGATGCTTTTGATTTAGACGCAAACGCTTTTTTACTCAATGTGGACGGCAAAGTTCGTAGTGATGGTGATTTTTGTTTTTATAACAACAAAGTCGTTGCAAATGGCGCAGTAGAACACGCTGGTGATAATAAAACAGGTGCGGGTGAAGGCGATGATGAAACATTAAAAGTTGAATTATCAAAAGTCCCTGCTGACGTAGATAGAATTACATTTTGCGTCACGATTCACGAAGGCGAAACACGCAAGCAAAATTTCGGTCAGGTCAGAAATGCTTATATTCGCGTCGTGAATGCGGATGGAAACGCTGAAATTGCCCGTTACGATTTGAGTGAAGATGCCTCGACTGAAACGGCGATGATTTTCGGTGAATTGTATCGCAACGCAGGCGATTGGAAATTCCGTGCTGTCGGTCAAGGTTTTGCAGGCGGACTTGCACCACTTGCTAAATCATTTGGCGTGAACGTTTAGGAATATAAAATGGCTGTTAATCTCGAAAAAGGGCAGAAAATCTCGCTCGAAAAAGAAGCGGGCGGTTCGCTCACCAAGGTTGTGATGGGTTTAGGTTGGGACGCAAAACAATCTGGCGCGAAAAAAGGTGGCTTATTGGGCGGTTTATTCGGTGGCGGTGCAAGTGAAGATTCAATTGATTTGGACGCTTCGTGCATTTTGTTTGCTGGTGATAAAGCTGTTGATGCGGTGTATTTTGGGCAGCTTAAAAGCAAAGATGGCAGCATTCTTCACAGTGGCGATAATCGTACGGGTAAAGGCGAGGGCGACGATGAGCAAATTGTGGTCGATTTAAGTCGCGTACCTGAAAATGTGACAGCATTAGTTTTCACGGTAAATTCTTTTACAGGTCAAACCTTTGATGCCGTTGCGAATGCCTATTGCCGATTGCTTAATGGCGCGAATCAAAGCGAAATTGCCCGTTACACTTTGAGTTCACAAGGCTCACATACCGCGCAAATTATGGCAAAAGTCTATCGTCACAATGGCGAATGGAAAATGCACGCAATTGGTGAAAATGCAACAGGTCGCACCATTAACGATTTGTTCAAACCGATTACGGCGTTTTTATGAAAAAATTAGCGTGTGTTCTTGCATTTTCGCTTGCATCGGCAAGCATTAGCGCATTTGCCGAAGAAATTGGCGAGGTTTCAACGACGTTTAACTTGCTCAGTCCGAACAGCAAAATTGTCATTGAAGCCTTTGACGATCCTGATGTGGCGGGCGTGACCTGTCACGTTTCAAAAGCACAAACAGGCGGTTTAAAAGGCGCGGTTGGTTTGGCAGAAGATCCATCGGAAGCCTCAATTGCTTGTCGGCAAATTGGTGCAATCGATGTCACTAAATTGCAAAATTTGAAAAATGGCGATACGGTTTTCAAAGAAAGTCGCTCGCTCATTTTTAAAAAATTGCAGGTAGTGCGTTTTTATGACAAAAAACGCAACGTGTTGGTTTATCTTGCTTACAGCGATAAATTGATTGACGGTTCGCCGAAAAATTCGATTTCGTCTGTGCCAGTCATGCGCTGGAATTAAATTTTTGATAGGGCGCACACGCGCCCTTTCTTGTTTTCATGGAAACTTTAATGTCATCTCAACAACTCACTCCACAACAACGTAAAAATAGACAACTTATTATTGGCATTTTTGCCATGTCGATTATCCCTTTCAGTATCGCGTGGTATTTGGCTAAAAATCCCGAATTATTAAATTCTGCCGCGACAAATAAAGGACAACTTATTTCGCCTGCCATGCCAACGGAGCGGACAGATTTTCAAGGTTTTGATACGTTTTCTCAGGAAAATTTAAAAGAATTAGAAGCGCATTGGCTGATTGTGAACGTGATTCCGAAAGCTGATTGCAACGACATTTGTTTAGACGCGCTGCATAAAAGCCAGCAATTACGTTTGATGCTTAATAAGGAATTAGTGCGAACACGTCGAGCTGTTTTACTTTTAGATGCGAATACGTCACCCGAAACAGCGGCATCGTGGTGGAAAGATGATGGCGATTTATTACGCTTAAAACCCAATGCCGCCATGATTGAAAAACTAAATGGGCTTTATAATGGAAAGATTCCTGAAGGGGCATTGCTTTTAGTCGATCCGCTGGGCAATTTTATGATGCAATACGCGCCACAATTTAATCCATACGATGTAAAAAGTGATTTGATGCACCTTTTAAAAATTTCACAAATTGGTTAGTAGAAAATGTTTAGAAAAATAACAGGAGTTACCGCTTTACTGATGTTAGCGGCGATTATTGGCAGTGAATGGATACGTTTATCGCCGATTGATTTAGGTAATTTAAACGAGTTTCATCGCTTGCTTTCGCAAATGATGCCGATTTTTGTCACTGGCGCATTATTTTTGACGAGTGGTATTTTCTGGTTATTGTTTGCGCTGTATTTACGTTTTGATTCGCGGGTAATTTTGTCGCCAAAACCGCAAAGTCGGCTGTTTGTGCAAGTCGCGTTGTTTGTCGTGTTAATTCAAGTTTTTTTAGGCGATTGGACAACAGCAAATCATGCGGCGTTAGCCTGTCGAGGTTTCCCGCAATGTAACGGAACATGGTTGCCTGCGCTCAATTATGAGAATGCACTGAATTTAATTTACGGTTTGCAAAATCATTACAGCGGCGTTGTCGCTTACGACGCGCAAATTACGCTAGTTTGGCTTCATCGTGCAGGTGCGTTGCTCAGTTTTGTGATTTTAAGCGGCTTGAGTTTTCAAGCGACATCTGCGCCATCGAAAACATTACGCAAAGCAGGTTTGTGGCTTAGTGGCTTGTTATTTTTACAAATTGGTTTAAGCGTTCTCACGATTCAACTTGAATTGCCTTGGTGGCTGAATGTTGTTCATGCGACGCTCGCAAATTTGCTGGTTTTACCGCTAATTGCGATTCATTTTTACAGTAAATACGATTTCCCCATTTCGCAAGAAAGCGAAACGGCAGTTGAAAAAGCAGAAGTGCCTATCAAAGTGGAAACGCCTGTTGTTTCTACCGATTCACTTTACGGTCGCTTAAAATCGCAATTGCAACGCACACGAAATGGTTTAGGCGGTGTATTTTCGACGTTGTCATTATCGAAAACGATTAACGATGATTTATTGGAAGAAATCGAAGCAAACTTGCTCATGGCTGACGTAGGGGTTGAAGCAACTAACGCGATTATTGCGAAATTAAATGAAAAAGTGACACGTTCAGAACTTAAAGATAGCGCGGCGTTGGAAGCTATTTTGAAAGAAGAGCTACTCGAAATTTTGCGTCCGTGCAGCATCAATTTAACGATTCCAAAACAAGATAAGCCATTTGTTATTTTAGTTGTTGGTGTAAATGGCGCGGGGAAAACTACGACGATTGGAAAATTAGCAAATCGTTTAAAAATGCAGGGACATAGTGTAATGCTTGCCGCTGGCGATACATTCAGAGCCGCTGCGGTTGAACAGTTGCAAACGTGGGGCGAACGCAATGATATTTACGTTGTAGCGCAACACACAGGCGCAGATTCTGCTTCAGTCATTTACGATGCGATTGCCTCAGCGCAGGCGAAAAAAATTGACGTTTTAATTGCGGACACAGCAGGACGTTTGCAAACAAAATCAAATTTGATGGACGAACTCAAAAAAGTTAAACGCATCATGGCGAAACTTGATGACACTGCGCCACATGAAGTGTTGCTCGTTTTAGATGCTGGGACAGGACAAAATGCGATTTCACAAGCTAAATTATTTAATGAAGCCGTTGCACTCACAGGTTTAACGCTAACAAAATTGGACGGTACGGCAAAAGGTGGCGTTATTTTCGCGTTAGCAAAACAATTTGGCGTGCCGATTCGATTTATTGGCATCGGCGAAGGGATTGAAGATTTGCAAGATTTTGATGCTCAGTCGTTTGTTGATGCGTTATTCACGAAGGAATAAAACGATGCCTAAAATTACCGCGTTATCTCAACTTGATTTGAATAAAACTTACAGTTACGCTGATTATTTAACGTGGCAATTTGGTGAATTTGGTGAAATTGTTGAATTAGTGAAAGGCAAAATCAGCGCGATGTCTCCTGCTCCGAATGTTTATCATCAACGCATTGAGCTAAAACTTGCGCTTGAAATTGGTAATTATCTCAAAGATAAAAAATGTGAATTATTCGTCGCACTATTTGACGTGCGTTTGTACGACCGCAAAAAATCCATTTTGAAAAATCAAGATATTCAAACCGTTGTGCAACCTGATTTGTGTGTTGTTTGTAATCCTGAGTTTTTAGATGAACAAGGTTGTAACGGTGCGCCCGATTGGATTATCGAAATTTTATCGAAAGGAAATTCAAAACGCGAAATGCAGGTGAAATACGAACTTTATCGAGAAGCTGGTGTCACGGAATACTGGATTGTGTATCCAAATGATTGTGCGATTCATCAGTTTGTGTTGAATGAAAATGGGCGTTATGACCTTGTGAAAATGTTCACTGATGACGATGTCGCCACGCCGCATTTATTTCCTGACCTTGCCGTAAAACTGGAAGAAATTTTTTAAGGTTCAAAACGATGTTGAAATTCGATAATGTAAGTCTACGTTACCCAGAAGTTGGAGACGTGTTGCGAAATGTCAGTTTTCATCTTGCAAAAGGCGAAATTGCTTTTTTAACAGGGCATTCGGGCGCGGGAAAAAGTACATTGTTTAAGTTAATTGCGATGATGGAAGACAAAAGGAATTCTCAGTTGCGCGGTCAGATTACTTTCAATAATCACAATGTAAGCCGAGCTAAAAATCGCCAAATACCGTTGATACGCAGAGAAATTGGGCTGATTTTTCAAGATTACAAATTACTCAATGACCGTACCGTTTTTGATAATGTCGCTTTGCCATTGATTATTATGGGATGGAGTTATAAAGATATTGCAGGACGAGTAAGAGCTGTATTAGATAAAGTAGGATTGCGTGGAAAGGAAAAAAAATATCCGTTCATGTTATCAGGAGGAGAGCAGCAACGCGTAGGGATTGCGCGAGCTGTTGTGGTAGGGCAACCACAACAACAATTGATTTTAGCCGATGAACCCACTGGAAATTTAGACCCCGATTTATCAGCAGAAATTATGAAATTATTTGAACAATTCCAACAAATAGGTATCACGGTTTTAATTGTGACACATGATATTTCTCTGATTTCAAAATTGAATCATCGTGTTTTGACATTAGAACATGGGCAACTTATTTCTGATAGTCGCCCATCTTAACGTTATATTTTAAAGCGTAATTCTCAAATAGTGATCAAGTAGCAACGCGGCAAAAATAACGGTGATATAAACAATCGAATACCAAAAAGTTCGCATCGCCGTTTTATTATCTTTGACGCGCATCATGTTGATAACGTAATACAAAAAGACGATGTTTAAAATCAGTGTGCTAACCAAGTAAATTAACGCACTCATGCCTGTTAAATACGGTAATAATGTCACTACAAATAGCAAAACGGTATAAAGCAAAATCTGCAAGCGCGTGAAATCTGAGCCGTGCGTGACGGGTAACATGGGAATGTTCACTTTCGCATATTCTTCTTTGCGAGCAATCGCCAACGCCCAAAAATGGGGCGGTGTCCAAACGAAAATAATTAACGCCAAAAGCAGCGCGTGTGGATGCACTTCACCCGTCATGGCACACCAACCTAAAAGTGGCGGCGTTGAACCAAAAATCCCACCAATCACAATGTTTTGTGGTGATGCGCGTTTCAAATAAACCGTATAAACAAACGCATAACCAAACAGCGATAAAAACGTTAAAATCGCCGTGAGCATATTTACTTTTAAAATCAACAACAGCATTGCAATCACGCCCAAAATCGCTGCAAATGTCAGCACATTTGTTGCGCTTAATTCGCCTTGCGGCAATGGGCGATTTTCAGTGCGACGCATTTCGCCATCTGCTTGACGGTCAATAAAATGGTTAATAGCTGCCGCAGAAGCCGATGCAAAACCAATTCCGACTAAGCTAGATCGGAAGA
>JAQTOT010000126.1 GCA_028713145.1 Methylococcales bacterium | reverse complement strand
ACAACAGCAATTACAACAACGTTTAGAAAAATTGCGCGAAGAACACGTCGAATTACTCGCAAGTGATTTGAATGATGAAATTTTAGATTTGACTGAACAAATTGCAGAATTATCTGAGCAGCGCGAAACGCTTACCGAGCAACTCGAAAATCTGCAAATCCAAATTCAAACTGCGCGTGAGAAAATCCAAATTTGCCAAGAATCACTCAATGTAAAACGCGCCAAAATTCACGACGTACAAGGGCAAATCAAATCACTTGAAGTGCTGCAACAGCACGCGATGGCAAAAGATAATCAGACGGTGAATGCGTGGCTGAAAAAATACGGTTTGAGTGAAAATGCGCGACTTGCTGAATTGCTGACAGTGGAATCGGGCTGGGAACTTGCCGTTGAAACGGTTTTAGCGCAGGAATTACAGGCAATTTCTATTGAAAATGTCGTAGAAATTACGCCATTTTTAGACGAACTATCAAATGAATCGGTGACATTTCTTGAAGCGTCAAAAAACAATTTAGATATTTCAAATTCCGAATTACCGCTTTTGAAAAATAAACTTCAAGCAGATTGCAAATTAGAGAGTTTCGTTTCAGGAATTCATTGCGCTGAAACCTTAGAAAATGCGTTGAATTCGCTACCAAATTTACAACCGCACGAATCAATTATTACAAAAAACGGGATTTGGCTTGGGCAAGCGTGGCTGAAAATCACAGGTAAAAACGACGCAAATCATGGCATTTTGCAGCGTGAAAAAAATCTGCGTGAATTGCTCGTGCAACAAACGCAATTGCAAGCCGAAATCATCGAATTAGAAACGCAATTACAACAAGCAATTGGCTCGTTAAAAAATGCCGAATTGCAGCGTGAAAATTCGCAAGAAGATTTCAATGAATTAAATGCGGAATTATCGGCAAAAAATAGTGAACTGAGCGCACAAGAAACCCGTTTCACGCATCAACAGCAACGTTTGCAGCAAATCGAAGAAGAGCAAGACGACATTTATTTGCAACTAACGGAATCAAACGAAACGCTTGCAGAAATTGAAGATTCGCATGAACAAACGCAAGCACAGGCAGATTTTTTAAATCAGCAAAACGACAGCTTAGAATCGCGTCGCCACGATTTGCAAATACAAACGCAACAACTCGAACTCGCTTTGCAAACCGTTCAACAAGGTTTAGCCACGCAAAATGCCAAAATTGAAGGCTTAAAATCCAGTCAGCAATTATTGCAAAAACAACTCACGCGCCTTGAATTACAGCATCATCAAGCGGTAACGCGGATTTCTGAATTGCAGCAAAAACAATCCGACCATCACGCGCCAATCGAATTACAGCAAGAAGAGCTGGTTGAAAAAATTGAACTTCGCACTAAGTTAGAATCGCAATTAAAAATTGCGCGTGAACAGCTTGAAAAACTCGAAAAAGACATCACGCAAGATTTAGAAAATCAGCTTTTAACGCAACGCGATTTAGACACGCAAAAAGAAAAATTAGATGCGCTGCGTTTTGAATTACAAGATTGCAACGTGCGAAAACAAACGGTTTTTGAACAATTAAACGAACAAAATATCGATGCACAAACCGTTTTAAAAACGCTGCCTGAAAATGAAAATGAAGCAAATTTAAAAAGCCAATCGCAAATGCTAAACGGGCAAATTGAACGACTCGGTACAATCAATTTGACCGCTATCGATGAATATAAAATTCAAGATGAACGGTTAAGATTTTTAACTGAGCAACACGACGATTTAACCCAAGCCTTAGAAACGCTCACGCAAGCGATTAACCAAATTGACGGCGAAAGTCGATTACGTTTTAAAGCGACTTTCGATAAAATAAACAGCGGTTTGCAAGAAAAATTCCCAAAATTATTTGGCGGCGGACAGGCGTATTTAGAGCTGACTTCAAACGAAATTTTAGAAGCAGGCGTAACCATTATTGCCCGTCCACCAGGAAAGCGAAACAGCTCGATTCATTTGCTTTCAGGCGGCGAAAAAGCCTTAACCGCCGTGGCGTTGGTATTTTCGATTTTTGAACTCAATCCCGCGCCATTTTGCTTGCTTGATGAAGTCGATGCACCGCTTGATGATGCCAATGTCGGGCGGTTTTCAAAAATGGTCGAAGAAATGTCACAAGCCGTTCAGTTTTTATACATTTCACACAATAAGGTTACAATGGAGATAGCAAAACAGTTAGCAGGCGTGACAATGAAAGAACCTGGTGTTTCTCGCATCGTTGCAGTAGATATTGAAGACGCGGTGAATTTGGCGGAAATTTAATGGACAAAGAATTATTAAGAATAGCAATTATTGCAACAGGCTTAATCATCATGGTAGCGATGATTGTGTCGGCGTATTTAAAAAGTAGACAAGATAATGATGACGAATACGAAGAATATGAAGACGAATTCGACAACGATGAATACGAAGACGACGAGTTTGACGATGAACCTGTAAAAAAACCGTCTCTAACGCAAACGTTGAAAAATGCCTACAACCAAAAAGTGCAGCAAGTTCAACAGCAACGACAAAAACTCGTGCCTGTTGTGGAAGACGATGACGATGATGAATCGGATTTTGAATTAGAACCCGCACCTAAATCACATAAAAAAGAAGCCTCTTCGCCCAGCGAAGCATCACATCAATCTGCTTCGCCATCCATTTTGCAATTTAGCGTCATTACGAAAGGGCAAGATGATTTTAATGTGGCGGATGTATTTCATGTTTTAGAACAACTTGGCATGGAATACGGCAGTATGAAAGTGTTTGAGCGTGTCGATGAAAATCGATTTGTGCATTTTGGTGTTGCGAGCATGGTTGAACCTGGTACATTTCCTGACACCGATTTGGAAAATCATTATTGCCCTGGTGTTGTCTTTTTCATGCAATTTGATGATTTGGCAAATCCACGCGAAGTGTTTGATGATTACGTTGCAACAGCCATGTTGTTTGCACAAGAAATGGACGGGGTCGTGTTAGACCACCGCCGTCAACCGCTAACCGATGCAATGGTGAATGCGATTCGCGCCGCGATGTAAATTTTCCACTAAAACGAGAGATCCAAAATGAACCATAGAAATAAATTTGCGTTGTTTTCGGTGTTACTGATTTCACAAACAGCGATTGCTGCTGAAATGAAAAGTTTTGCAGGTATTCGATTTGTGAAAATCGAAGCAGGTTGTTTTGAAATGGGGCAAGACAAAAAAACGGATTTAAGTGAAAAAGATAAAAATACGACATCAAACGAATTGCCTCCGCATAAAGTGTGCATTAGCAAACCGTTTTATATTGGCGAATCGGAAATTACCCAAAAACAATGGGAAGATGTGATGGGCAGTAATCCGAGTAAATTTAAAGGAATGTATCGCCCTGTTGAACGTGTAACGTGGAATGACACGCAAACCTTCATTGAAAAGTTAAATGACCGTGAAAAAGGTGATTTTTATCGTTTGCCCACCGAAGCAGAGTGGGAATACGCAGCAAGAGCTGGCTCGCAAACTGTGTATTCATTTGGGAATGATGCCAAAAACATTCAAGATTACGCTTGGTTTGGAAATGAAGGTTACGGTGGCGATTCACACGAAGTCGGACAGAAAAAAGCAAATCCTTGGGGCTTAGTTGATATTCACGGTAACGTTTGGGAATGGGTACAAGATTGGTACGATCCAACCTACTATCAACACAGTTTAGAAACCGACCCGAAAGGCGCGGAATCTGGGCAATACAAAGTTTATCGTGGTGGCAGTTGGGTTGCCAAACAAAGTAATTTACGTTCAGCCGTGCGTTATAGCGGTTTACCAACAACACGCAGTGGCGACATTGGTTTTCGTTTAGTGCGAGAAGTGAAATAACGTAACATCAGCAAAACATCATCATCTTTAATGCGACACAAAGCTAAATTTGGCCTTGTGTCGCATTTTAGTATCAGTTTTTATTTGGAAATTATGAGTAATCAAGCTAATTACACTGCCGCAGCCATTGAAGTTTTAAGCGGTTTAGAACCTGTTCGCAAACGTCCAGGCATGTACACCGACACCACACGTCCAAATCATTTAGCGCAAGAAGTTATCGATAACAGCGTCGATGAAGCGTTAGCGGGACACGCAGATAAAATCGAAGTGATTTTGCACAAAGACGGTGCGATTTCAGTGAGCGACAATGGGCGAGGAATGCCTGTTGATATTCACCCAGAACAAGGTATGACGGGCGTTGAAGTGATTTTGACGCAATTACACGCGGGCGGGAAATTCTCAAACAAAAACTATCAATTCTCAGGCGGTTTGCACGGTGTTGGGATTTCAGTTGTAAATGCGTTGTCGAAAGATTTAGAAGTCACGGTAAAACGCGGCGGCAAAGTGTATTCAATGCGTTTTGCCGATGGCGAAAAACAAACCGAATTACTCGAAACTGGCACGGTTGGCAAAAATAACACAGGCACAACCGTTTATTTCATGCCGAACGAAAAATACTTTGATTCGCCAAAAGTCTCAGTTTCAAAACTCAAACACGTTTTACGCGCAAAAGCGGTTTTATGTGCAGGACTGAAAATTTCACTCAAAGTTGAACAAAGCGACGAAGCCTTTGAATGGTGTTATCAAAATGGTTTGCAAGATTATTTGCTTGACCGAATTGGTGAATTGGAATTTTTTCCCGAACCGCCGTTTATGGGCAACATGAGCGCAGACCATGAAGCCGTTGAATGGGGCGTTTTGTGGGCAGTCGAAAATCCAAATGAAATGGTTGCAGAAAGTTATGTCAATCTCGTTCCCACCGCGCAAGGCGGCACACACGTCAATGGTTTGAGAGCTGGTTTAACCGAAGCGATTCGTGAATTTTGCGACATTCGAGACTTGTTGCCACGCGGCGTAAAAATTGCGCCCGAGGACGTTTGGGAACAATGCCATTTTGTGTTATCGGTCAAACTCGAAGACCCACAATTTTCAGGACAAACCAAAGAACGGTTAAGTTCGCGCGAATGTGTGGCTTTTATTTCGGGCGTAGTGAAAGACAGTTTTAGTTTGTGGCTCAATTCACACACCAGCGAAGGCGAAAAAATCGCCGAGCTAATCATTAACAGCGCACAAAAACGGTTGCGTTCAAATAAAAAAATCGTCCGTAAAAAAATTACGTCTGGCCCTGCGTTACCAGGAAAATTAGCGGATTGCTCCGCGCAAGATATTAACCGCACTGAATTATTTTTAGTTGAAGGGGATTCAGCGGGCGGTAGCGCGAAACAAGCACGGGAACGTGATTTCCAAGCCATCATGCCGTTGCGTGGCAAAATTTTAAATACTTGGGAAGTCGAATCCTCGCAAGTCATGGCTTCGCAAGAAATTCACGATATTGCGGTCGCGCTTGGCATTGAACCTGATTCGGATGATTTACAAGCGTTGCGTTATGGCAAAGTGTGTATTTTGGCGGATGCGGATTCGGATGGTAATCACATCGCGACCTTGATTTGTGCCTTGTTTTATAAACATTTCAATGCGTTGGTTAGAAATGGTCACGTTTTTGTTGCCATGCCGCCGCTTTATCGTGTCGATGTGGGCAAGCGCGTTTTTTACGCCCTCGATGAATCCGAACGCCAAGGCATTTTGGACAGAATCAAAGCTGAAAAAATTAAAGGACAAGTGAATGTGCAACGTTTTAAGGGTTTAGGTGAAATGAACCCAAGTCAGTTACGCGAAACCACGATGAATCCCGACACGCGCCGTTTAGTGCAATTAACAGTTGATGATTTTGAAGCCACCGAAGGCATGATGGATTTGTTGCTCGCTAAAAAAAGGGCAGGGGACAGAAAAGCGTGGCTGGAAGCAAGTGGACATTTAGCGGAACTTGTCATCTGAACATAAAAAAATTGCCCTGCAATCAATATCGGATTGAAAAATAAGCTAGAAAATCCCCATTTGTCTTCGCTTTTTATTTGCATTTGATATTAAAAGTAGGGCAATACACTATGTTTAACATTGCAAATTATAATTTAAAAAGTAATTTGATTTTGTGAACCATTTCACAGTTTTTATAAAAAATCCCCTTTTTTACGCCCTAATCTGTGTAAAATCGCGCCGATGTGTTATTCAATTTTTTAGGACAAAATCATGCGTAGAGTAATTTTTAATCAAAAAGGCGGTGTAGGCAAATCAACCATTACCTGTAATTTAGCGGCAATCAGCGCGTTAGAAGGCAAGAAAACGCTCGTTATCGATTTAGACGTACAAGGCAATTCAACGCAATATCTTTTAGGTCGAAAAGAGACCGACAGTGATAAAACGATTGTGAATTTTTTCAAAGAGACTTTGAGTGTCTCGTTATTTGGCGGCGGTAAAAGTGGCAGCGGGTTAGAAACCGCAATTCACGCTACGCCTTTTCCTAATTTGTACGTTTTACCGTCGCACCCTGAAATGGAACCGTTGCAAGGTCGTTTAGAATCGCGTTACAAAATTTTCAAACTCAAAGAAGCGTTAGAAAAATTGGAAGGTTTTGATGAAATTTATATGGACACGCCACCCATTTTGAATTTTTACAGTCAGTCTGCGCTCATTGCCGCACACAAATGTTTGATTCCGTTTGATTGCGATACCTTTGCGCGTGATGCACTTTATTTGTTGATGCAAACTTTGACCGAAGTCAAAGCCGACCACAATCCAAATTTAGAAATCGACGGCATTATCGTCAATCAATTCCAAAAACAAGCAAATTTACCGCGTCAATTAGTCAATGAATTGATTGCTGAAGGTTTACCTGTACTCGCTTCGATGCTTTCAACGTCGGTAAAAGTACGCGAATCACATTCTGAATCTAAACCGCTGGTACATTACATGCCTGCTCATAAATTAACCGATGAATTCCGTGCGCTTCATGCTGAAATTCATAGCCGTTAAGATCAGTTTGAAAAATTATTGGTTGCCGATCTTATCGGGCATTCTTATCGGCACCAGCTATATTCCATTTCCGCCTTGGGCGGCGTTATTTGGTTTTGTACCGTTGTGGATTTTTTGGTTGCGTCAAACCGAATTAAAACCTGTGATTTTCGGTGGCATGACAACGGCGTTTGTTTTTACGTTGATTGGTTTTAATTGGATGACGTATTTGCTACATGAATTCGCGGGTTTGCCGTGGATTTTTGCCGTTGTTGGAATGATTCTGTACGCACTGTTTGCACATACGTTTGTCGCAATTGCTGGCTCAGTGTGGTTTTTGTTGAGACGAAAATCACAATGTTCACCCGCGCTGTCGCTTGCTTTGCTAGCAATTATTACAATTTTAAGTGAAGCGTATTCGTTCACGTTGTTTGATTGGAATTTTGGTTATTCGTGGTTTGGTTACAGCGTTCCATTTTATCAACTGGCTGAAATTGTTGGTTTTAGTGGTTTAAGCGCAATTACGTTAGCATTTAATTTGCCGCTTTATTTAGCGTGGAAATACCGAAATGAACGCAAAGGTAAAATACTTTTCGGTTCAGTGATTGGTGTTTTTGCGTTGTTAAATCTAAGTGGGTTGGTGTTGGACGCGCGTTTGCCAAAAACGAACGCAGAATTTAACGTGTTAATGGTACAAGGCAATGTCGGTAGCATGGAAAAAATGGCGGCAGAATCGGGCGATGGTTACGGGCAAGCAATTTTGAACCGTTATTTATCACTCACTCATGAAGCGTTAGAAAAACATAAAAATGAGAAAATTGATTTTGTGTTTTGGGCTGAATCGGCATTCCCAACCTTTTTAGGTGAAAATTTAATCGCGCAAAATGATTATCCCCGTCAATTGCAAGAATTTTTAAAAAATCACAACGTGCCGCTGGTAACAGGTGCTTATAGCGTAAAATTCCCCGATAGATTACTGACAAATTCGCTATTTTTATTGAATGAACAAGGCGAAATTATTCCGCCACATTACAGCAAAACCATTTTGCTCGCCTTCGGTGAGTACATTCCGTTTGAGGAATACTTTCCACAAATTCGCAATTTTTTACCGCCAATTGGGCATTTTGCACGCGGCGATGGCGCGACAACGTTGTTTAATTTGCGTGGTTTGAAAATGGCTCCACAAATTTGTTACGAGGGATTGTTTGCGTATTTTTCGCGTGATTTGGCGAATTTGGGGGCAGACGTGATTGTGAATGTGACGAATGATTCGTGGTACGGGACATGGCAACAACCGTATCAGCATTTTTATATGACGCTCGCTCGTGGCGTAGAATTTCGTAGACCAGTGTTGCGTGTGACAAATACGGGTATTTCTTCAGTCGGTTTAGCATCGGGAGACATTTTGCAACGCTCGCCGATTCATGAAATGTGGGCAGATGTTTATCATGTGCCGTATTTGAAAAATCCACCTGCAACGTTTTATCAGCAGTGGTTTTATTTGCTGCCAAGTTTGCTATGGCTAATTTTTGCTGGTTTGTTAATCGTAG
>JAQTOT010000125.1 GCA_028713145.1 Methylococcales bacterium | reverse complement strand
TACAGGCGAAGGCAAAGGCAAATCCTCAAGCGCATTCGGCATGGTGTTTCGCGCCGCAGGTTGGGACATGAATGTTTGCGTGATTCAATTCATCAAAGGGCAATGGCAAACAGGTGAACAAAAAGCCGCACAACGTTTTGACAATATCGAATGGCACGCACTTGGCGACGGTTTTACCTGGGACACCAAAAATCCTGAGCAAGATATTAAAACTAGCCGTGAAATTTGGGAATTTGCCAAACAACAGATTTTGTCTGAAAAGTTTGATGTGGTGTTGCTTGACGAAATAAATTACTGTTGCGGTTACGGTTGGATTTTAGGGCAAGAAGTTGCTGATTTTATTACCCAAGAAAAACCACCGTGGTTGCATTTGATTTTGACAGGGCGAAATGCCTCGCCCGAAGTAATTGCGGTTGCGGATACCGTGACCGAAATGACCAAAGTGAAACACGTTTTTGAAACAGGCGTGAAAGCAGAGCAGGGCATAGATTTTTAACACAACAATGAGGAATTGTTATGAGTGAAGAAGTAGAAGTAAAAGAACCGATGAGTCAAACCATGAAAATCGTGATTGCAGTGGTGGGCGTTTTTGTTGCAGGCTTTTTACTCGTGGGACAAAGCAAGCAAAAATCGACCGCTGAAATTGAAGCAGAATCGATGATTCGTAATTACGCTAACATTCAAGGCATGGCAAATCAAAAATGCCCCGCCGCAGTGGAAGAAGCAACGGGCGAAAAAGTCTTTTTCCCAAGCAAAACCGAATCTGATAAAGACACCTACATTACCTTATTTTGGGAAGGTGAAAATGCTGCAAAGGGTGGCTTTAAAAATGCGAGTTGCACATTAAAAGCCTCTTTAGGTGGAATTTCTGAATTGATTGTTGATGGTAAAACGCTTATCAAAAAATAAAAAATTCGCACTTTGAAGCTCGGCATTGTCATGATGTCGAGCTTCAATACTGGTTACGATTATTGGAGACGGCGCATCATGTTTAGTATCCAAAACGCTATAAAATTAGGGACGATGTTTGTCCTAACATTACTCATAAGTGCTTGCGATAAAACAGAAGAAAGTGCTTATCAGCCCACTTATAGTCCTAGTTCAGAAAATACGATTGCCATAACGGAATATGTTGTCGGTATTCACCCCTTGCACAATCCACAAAAATTGATGGAACTCTACAATCCCATTGTGGAGTACATGAATAACAACATTCCTCAAGCCCATTTCAAATTAGAAGCCTCGCGCAATTACGAAGAATTTGAGAAAAAGCTTTATGCAGAAAATTTTGCGTTTGCGATGCCAAATCCTTATCAAACTTTGCAATCGCTCAAACATGGGTATCACGTTTTTGGCAAAATGGGCGATGACGAGGTTTTTCGCGGCATTATTCTCGTGCGTAAAGACAGCCGCATTCAAAAAGTTACTGACCTAAAGGGCAAAGCCGTTTCCTATCCAGCTGAAACTGCGCTCGCTGCGACAATGATGCCGCAATACTACTTACATACCCACGGTATTGACGTTAATCGTGACATTGAAAATCGCTATGTGGGTTCACAAGAATCTTCAATCATGAATGTGTTGCGCGGACATGTTGCCGCTGGAGCGACATGGCCTGTGCCGTGGGAGGGTTTTCAAACGGAGCATCCAGACATGGCGAGTGAATTAGAAGTGAAATGGCAAACCGAGCCGATGCTAAACAATGGCTGGGTGGTTCACAAAGATGTTCCCGCGCCAATTACCGAGGAATTTGCGAGATTGTTGTTTAGCTTACAAGACCGCGAGCAGGGCAGGGCAATGCTTGCAAAATTACCGATTTCACGTTTTGAACCTGCAACCGATGACACTTATCACCTTGTTTATAATTTTTTAGAGACATTTTCTAAAACAGTTCGTCCCATTGATTATTGATGCTCTAAAAATCTCATGAATTCAATTCGCCATATCTTTAGCCAATTAACAGGCGTTTGGAGTCGCTCCATTCGCCGCCAATTGGCGTGGTCATTTTCACTCGTGTCACTTATCGTCATTTTGGGATCGGGGTATTTTCTGTTCTCTTTTCAACAAAATTTTCTTTACACGCAAAATACCAAAAGCGCGTTTGATTTAGCTCGCACGCTGTCGTTTAGCAGCGCATCGTGGGTGTTAGCTAATGATGTAGTGGGATTGCAAGAAGTGTTGAAAGGGGCAACAGAAACCACTGACCTCAAATTTGCAGCAGTTCTTTCCCCGCGTGGCGAAGTGTTAGCCGCAACAAAACCTGAGTATATCGGGCAATTTTTCAACGATGAAATTAGTCAAAAATTATTAAGATTACCTAGCAAGCCACAAATCTTGCTCGATGAATACAATCTTATTGATATTGCCGTCCCCATTGAAGTGAGTAATAACTTTATTGGCTGGGTGCGAGTTGAACTTACGCGAGACACCTCAAATGCAAATTTGCAAAAAATTGCTTTGGCAGGTTTGGGCGTTGCCGTGTTGTTTGTGTTGCTCATTACTGTTATTGCGACAGGATTAGCACGGCGATTAACAAAGGGCTTAGACAAGTTAGCAAAAGTTGCCAATGATGCAGAGCATGGGCTTGAATTCAAACGCGAAGAGGTTAAACGTTGCGATGAAATTGGCTTACTTGCGACGCATTTATACCGAATGCTTGATGCGATTGAAGAAGGAAAAAAAGCACAGATTGAAAATACGGCAAAATTACGCGCCATATTTGAAACGTTACATGATTTGGTTTGGCTTAAAAATGCAGAAGGCGTTTATCTGGCGTGTAATCCGATGTTTGAGCGTTTTTTTGGGGCGAAAGAATCTGAAATTGTTGGAAAAACAGATTACGATTTTGTTGACCTTGAACTGGCTGATTTGTTTCGTGCCAATGATAACCACGCCATGGCGGCGATGAAATCGGTGATGAACGAAGAATGGGTAACGTTCGCTGACGATGGCACTCGTGCGTTACTCGAAACCGTTAAAACGCCTATGTATGATGTGAATGGACATTTGATTGGTGTGCTAGGTATTGGTCGAGACATTACTCAGCGCAAACAAGCTGAAGCCGAATTGAAACAACACCGAGATCATCTTGAAAATTTGGTTGAAGAACGAACTGCCGATTTAATCATTGCAAAAGAAGCCGCTGAAGCCGCAAATATCGCTAAAAGCACGTTTATTGCGACAATGAGTCATGAATTACGCACGCCACTGAATGCGGTTTTGGGATTTTCAGAACTGATGAGCCGCGATGAAGCCACTACAGAATCCCAAAAAGAAACACTCGGTATTATCAATCGCAGTGGGGCGCATTTACTGAATATGATTAACGACGTGTTGGATATTTCTAAAATTGAAGCGGGTCGTCTTGATGTCGATATTCGAGCCTTCGATTTAATCAAATTATTAAACGATATTGGCGAAATGATTAACGTGCGAGCAACCAGCAAACAGTTATTTTTTACTGTGAATATCGCGGCAGATATACAACGTTTCGTTAAATCAGACAGCGGCAAGTTGCGGCAAGTGCTGATCAATTTGCTGGGTAATGCGGTTAAATTTACCAAGCATGGCGAAGTGTCGTTGAATGCTCACACGGAATCGTATGCTTCTTTTGATGCTTTGATGTTGGTCATTGAAGTCATTGATAGCGGCGTAGGTATTCCCGATGGCAAACAAGAAGAATTATTCAAACCATTTGTGCAATTAGTACAAGAAAATGCCGATGTAAAAGGTACAGGCTTAGGGTTAGCTATTTCGAAATCGTTGATTGAACTGATGGGTGGGCGTATCAGTGTAAACAGTGTTTTAGGTGATGGTTCGACATTTAAAATTGAATTGCCTGTTGCCATAGCAAGCCTTTCGGATATTGCTATTGAAGAAAATTATCGTGACGTTAAGAGCCTTGCGCCAGACCAGCCGAACTGGCGATTACTCGTTGTCGATGACAGTGTCGATAACCGATTATTGCTCGTTACGATGCTGGCAAATATAGGTTTTCAAGTGCGTGAGGCTGAAAATGGTCAAGAAGCCATTAACGTATTTGAACAATGGCAGCCCGATTTGATTTGGATGGATATGCGTATGCCTGTCATGGACGGTTATGAATCAACGAGTAACATTCGGCAACTTGCAGGCGGCGACAAAGTGAAAATTATCGCTTTGACTGCCAGTGCCTTCATCGACCAACATAATGACATTATCAAAGCGGGTTGTGATGCGGTATTGCATAAACCGTTTCATATTCCTGAAATTTTTGCCGCATTGAGCAATCAATTGGGCGTTAAATTTATTTACCAAGATGCACCTGTCACGGCAATATCACCCACTTCAAAACTTACGGCTGACATGATGGCAACGTTACCAGTGGAATTACGAGAAGAATTACACGAAGCAACGCTAACACTTGATACCGATGATATTGAAGCTGTCATTGTGAAAATCCGCATACTTGAACCTGAAATTGCGGACAGTTTAGAGGCATTAGCAAAAGGTTATCAATTTGACCAAATTATTCAGCTTATTGAAGCCATGAATGGATAAAAATTATGAACAAAGATTTATCTGCGTTTACCAACAGCCTAAGACTAACGATGGGGATGTTCGTGGTCGTGGCGGTTACGTTTAGTGTTTATGTCTATTCAGAAAAACGAATTGATCGCGCCAATGAATTGCGCTTGCAATCTTATCTATTCGCTGACGAATTACGTCAATCTTCGGACGACTTGACACGCATGGTGCGCAGTTATGTGATGACGGGTGATAAAAGCTACAAACAGCATTATGTAGAAATTATGGACATTCGTGATGGTAAGAAACCGCGTCCTGTCGATTACAACAATATCTATTGGGATTTGGTGTTTTCGGATGATGTGCGCCCATCACCGAGCGGTGAAACTATCCCTTTGTTAGAACTTATGCGCGAAATGGGTTTTTCTGAAAAAGAATTTTCCTTACTTGCACAAGCCAAAGCGAACTCCGATGCGCTCACGAATGCTGAATTTTCGGCAATGGCATTGATTGAATCAACCACGCCTTCTACCGAAGAAAATTTGCACAAAGCATTTGATTTACTGTTTGACGAATCTTATCACCGCGCGAAAGCAGAAATCATGCGCCCCATCCACGAGTTTTACAAAATGATGGATGCTCGAACTTTAAAAGCCGTTCATTCCTCTGAAAATGTAGCAACGATAGTTCGAATAACACTTATCGCATTTGGTTTTCTTCTCGCTTATACGTTACGACTTGCTTATCGTGCGTTATATAAAACATTAGGTTGCTCTGTGGGGGAATTAAAACAATTGATTGTTCGTTTGGGCAGTGGCGATTTTTCGTCACCGATTCCTGTTGATAAAAACAAAAAAAACAGTGTGTTAAGTTGGTTGTCTGAAACGCAAATCAATCTTTCACGCATCGATACCGAGCGCAAGCAAGCCGAAATTGAACTCAAAAAATACCACGACAATCTTGAAAAATTGGTCGAGGAGCGAACGCTTGCACTTTCTGCTGCAAAAGAAGCCGCAGAAGCGGCAAATATCGCTAAAAGTACGTTTATTGCGACGATGAGTCATGAACTACGCACACCACTTAATGCGATTTTAGGTTTTTCGGAGCTGATGAGTCGCGATGAATTGACTAACGAGGCACAAAAAGACACGCTTGGCATTATCAATCGAAGCGGCGCACATTTGCTTAGTATGATTAACGACGTGTTAGACATTTCAAAAATTGAAGCTGGGCGACTTGAGGTGGATATGCAGGCGTTCGATTTAATCAAGTTACTAAATGAAATTGGTGAAATGATTAACGTGCGAGCGCAAAGTAAGCAGTTATTTTTTAGTGTAGAGCTTGCCGCAGACATCCAACGTTTTGTGAAATCTGACAGTGGCAAATTGCGGCAAGTGTTAATCAATTTATTGGGCAATGCGATTAAATTTACCGAAAAAGGCGAGGTTAGATTACACGCTTACACCATGCCATTTAAATCGGTTGATCGGTTATTGCTGGTGATTGAAATCATTGATAGTGGCGTAGGCATTCCCGCAGATAGGCTCAATGAACTTTTCAAGCCATTTGTGCAATTGGTTCAAGAAAATGCCGATGTGAAAGGGACAGGCTTAGGTCTGGCTATTTCCAAATCATTGATTGAACTGATGGGCGGACAGATTAGCGTGAGCAGTGTGTTAGGTCAGGGTTCGACATTTAGAATTGAATTGCCTGTTACGTCAGCAATGCTTGCCGACATTTCTGCTGAAGAGAATTATCGCGCTGTGCAACACCTTGCGCCAGCTCAACCAAATTGGCGATTACTCGTTGTCGATGACAGTGTAGATAATCGATTGTTACTTGTTTCAATGCTTGAGAGTGTTGGTTTTCAAGTTCGGCAAGCTGAAAATGGATTGGAGGCGATTGAGATGTTTAAACAATGGCAACCGCATTTGATTTGGATGGATATGCGAATGCCGACTATGGATGGTTACGAAGCGACGGGGAAAATTCGCCAACTTGTCGGTGGCGACAAAGTGAAAATTATTGCCTTAACCGCCAGCGCGTTTGTTGAACAACATCGTGACATTGTTAATGCAGGTTGTGATGCCGTGTTGCACAAACCATTTCACATTCCCGAAATTTTTGCGGCATTAAGTAAGCAGTTAGGCGTTAAATTTATTTATGAAAATGCGCCCATCACAGCTATATCACCGACATCGAACATTTCGGCTGAAATGGTGGCAATATTGCCATTGACATTGCGAGAGGAATTACACGAAGCGGTATTAAAACTCGATATTGAAGAAATTGATGCTGTTATTGTGAAAATTCACGCTCTCGAACCTGAAATAGCAGACAGTTTAGACGCATTCGCAAAAGGCTATCAGTTTGATCAAATTGTTCAACTTGTCGAAGCGGCAAAAAATAATGGGTAAGAATTACCAAAAGGTTATGTTGTGATTATGCAATCTATTTTAATTACCTCGCTTGCGTTGCAAATTATCGCCGTTTTTTTCGCTCTTCGATTGATTAAAGTCACTGGGAAAAGCGTAGCGTGGGGACTTATTGCGGTTGCAATTGTGTTAATGGCATTTCGGCGTGGTGTTAGTTTGTTTGAAATTCTCACGCTGGAAAATGCAAAACAGCCCAACATGAATGCGGAATTAGTCGCGTTAGTTATCTCGGCATTGATGGCAATTGGCATTGCAAAAATTTCGCCTATTTTCAAAGAAATTCAATCTATGGCAAATCGGCTCAAAGAAAGTGATATGCGCTTGCGTTCTATTTTTGAGGCAATGGAAGAGGGCGTTATATTTCAAAACAAAAAGAATGAAATCATTATCGCAAATCCTGCCGCTGATAAAATTCTTGGCATCAATGCGGCAAAATTAACAGGACAACTCTTTGATAATCAAATTCTAGATAGCAAAATTATTCATGAAGATGGCACCACATTTTTAGACATTCATCATCCTGCGTTGCTCACATTACGAACAGGCGAACCGCAAACGAATGTGGTGATGGGCATTCGTAAATCTGATGATTCGCTCATTTGGATTTCGGTCAATTCTCAACCGCTTACATTAAACGGCGAAACTACACCGTATGCCGTTGTGACAACATTTAATGATATTACTCAGCGCAAACAGGCTGAGGCGGAATTAAAACAACACCGCGACCATTTAGAAAAATTAGTCGATGAACGAACCGCCGATTTGATGATTGCCAAAGAAGCGGCTGAAACGGCAAATATCGCGAAAAGTATTTTCATTTCTACCATGAGCCATGAATTACGCACGCCGTTAAATGCCATTTTAGGATTTTCGGAATTGATGAGTTTAGATGAGCTTGCAACGGCTTCACAAAAAGAAACGCTCGGTATTATCAATCGTAGCGGCGTGCATTTGCTCGGTATGATTAACGACGTGTTAGATATTTCTAAAATTGAAGCAGGTCGTCTTGAGGTCAACATTCAAGCCTTCGATTTAATTAAATTATTGAACGAAATTGGCGAGATGATTAACGTGCGAGCGGCAAGTAAGCAGTTACGTTTTAACGTCAATCTTGCCGCCGACATACAGCGTTTCGTTAAATCCGATAGCGGCAAATTGCGACAAGTGCTAATCAATTTGTTAGGCAATGCGGTTAAATTCACCAAACGTGGCGAAATTACATTACACGCCTACACGCTCGTTATGTCTATTGATACGCTTATGCTAGTGATTGAAGTTGTTGATAGCGGCATTGGTATTCCTGCCGACAAACAAGAGGAACTGTTCAAACCGTTTGTGCAATTGGTTCAAGAAAATTCGGATGTAAAAGGGACAGGCTTAGGGTTAGCTATCTCGAAATCATTGATTGAACTCATGGGCGGACAAATTAGCGTAAGTAGTGTCATCGGCGAGGGTTCAACATTTAAAATTGAATTGCCCGTTGCGCTCGCAAGTCTTAGTGATATT
>JAQTOT010000124.1 GCA_028713145.1 Methylococcales bacterium | reverse complement strand
AGCAAATGTTGCGTAAATTCGTATTGGAAAAAACGCTTGGGAATGGATGTCACCATAATGGTGAAGGGTATGAAAAAAATCGTGGTGACAAGCAAATACGGTTCTAAGAATTCGATGAGTTCGAATAAAAGTTCAAATATCTCTGCAAAAAGGTGTGCCATGTTTGTATTCTCAAGCGCGAAAGTCAGCGTAAAAATCACGCTGACTGATTGTAAATGGTGATGAAAATTGAACGTTAATTAAAAGGCGTATCCATTACGTCGTTTTTCTCTGCACCTTCACCATCGTGAACCAAATAATCGCGTTGTTGGAAATACGCATTTTTCATGAATTCATAACGATCAGATGTTGCTTCGTCGATGACTTTTTCTGCGCCTAAATGGTCGGAGCGTTTATCTAATTGGTTTAGCGCGTTTGTGCCGCTACTTACTGCACTTGCCGCCGTACCTGTGCTTAATCCCAACACACCAAAACCGACATAATTGACAGGATTCATTGCCGCATCGCCAATACGTCCAACTAAGCCGCGTGGTGAACTTGGGCCAAAAAATGGCATGACAACATAGGGTTCTGATGGCAAACCCCAAACACCTAACGTTTGGTCAAAATCTTCTTTATGTTTTTCTAAACCAATCATATCCGCAACATCGACTAAACCGCCAACGCCTGCAACGGAATTTACAATTAAACGCGATGTATCAGAGCCAGCATCGGCTAATTTAAATTGCAAAACATCGTTAATTACCACGCCAATATCGTTGACGTTGCTAAACACATTTGTCACGCCTTGATCCGCAAAGGAAGGGACAACAAAACGATAACCCGTTGCGACAGGTTGCATCACATATTCGTCGGCGACATCGTTAAACGATTGTACTTTACGATTCCAGTCTTCATAAGGATCACGCGGATCTTTCACTGCACCTGTACACGCAACTAATGAACTTAATAATGTTGCACTGATTAAACGAGAAGCGATTTTTTGTTTTGGCATTTTTTAACTCTCCAGTTATGACTATTATTTTTATTCAACGGGTTTTTTCGCGTAACATAGCACAGATAGTGGCTTGCATCGAGTAGCAGGCTTTTTTAATTTTACCCTTGCGAGATTTTATTTACATGATGCAGCCGATAATTCCTTTAGAAAAACGTTTTCGTGGTTATCTGCCTGTTGTGGTTGATATTGAAACAGCGGGATTTAATCCCAAAAAAAATGCGTTACTCGAAATTGCAGCAATCATTGTCGAATTAAATCAAGACGGAAATTTGATTGCCACCGAGCGTTACAGCGCACACGTTGTACCGTTTAAAAATTCGGAATTAGATGCCGCCGCGTTGAAATTTACAGGTATTGACCCGTTTCACCCGTTTCGCATGGCAATCGAAGAAAAAGCCGCATTGGAAATGATTTTTAAACCAATCAAAGATGCCATAAAACGTAACAAATGCACCAAAGCGATTTTAGTTGGACACAATCCAGCATTTGATATTGGTTTTTTAAACGCTGCCGCACATCGCTGCCAATTGAAAAAAAATCCGTTTCACCCGTTTAGCACGTTTGATACCGCAACGCTCGGCGGTTTGGCATATCAACAAACGGTTTTAGCCAAAGCCGCGCAAGCAGCGGGTTTACATTGGGAAAATGATAAAGCACATTCTGCGCTTTATGATGCAGAAAAAACGGCTGAACTTTTTTGTAAAATTATCAACCGTTGGAAACATTTAGAATCGCTCGATACTGAGCAACAAATTGTCGTTGACGTAGAGTAAATCAGCGATAAATGTCATCGGGATTTTTTAAAACTTCTTCAATCGCTTGCCACTGTCCATCAATCAACTGCCGATAAAAGCAACTTTCGCGTCCTGTGTGGCAAGCAATTCCGCCCTCTTGCTCAATTTTAAGTAGCAAAACATCTTCGTCACAATCAAGTTGAATGCTGATAATTTTTTGTTTATGCCCTGATTCTTCGCCTTTGCGCCACAATTTCTGACGCGAGCGCGACCAATAAACGGCATAGCCTTCTTGCTGTGTTAATTGCAAAGATTCTCGATTCATCCATGCAAACATCAAAACTTTGCCTGTTTTTGCGTCCTGCGCGATAGCGGGAATCAAACCATCTTCTGTGTAGCGAATTTCGTCTAGCCAATGCGAAGTCATAATTTTCCTCTTCTTTAGTTGTTAAAGCGATACAGCGTTTTTGGCTCTATATCAACAGAGCCATTTTTAAATTCTAAACATCCCCATTCTTCATCAATACGAGCGGAATCCAATGCGTTCAAGTCAACATACGCGCCAATCAATGGCTGTAAATCTCTTTCTTTGACTTCACCGTTTTCAAAAACCAACGTAAATCGGTAGTCTTGATGCTGTTTAAAACTTTTCAATTTCATTGTTACTCCAACGGTTGAAGATGATGAAAATTTTGCGAATTCCACATTTCAATCAATTCATCTTGATGAATTTCAGCCCATTCTCGTACTAACTGCCGACACTTTTTAGGCAACGAACCGTCAATGATATTCAAATTTGTCAATTCCATTACAGCTTCATATTCACCATATTTGATGTGAATATGTTGCGGAGGATGCTCATTATCAATCAAATACATACGAATAATAATTCCGTAAAATCTACAAATTTCAGGCATGACAAATCTTCTCTGGAAAATAACTAATACAACGGTTCACGATAAAACATCAAAATAATCCCAATTTGAAATAACGCCGCCACCGAAATAAAACCAGCTAACGCGCGTTTTTTACCTTCGAGTTTTAATTCCAGCCAACGCCCACACGCTAAAATCAACGAGAAAATCCCCATCGTCGTATGTCCAACTTGAATTAGAAATGCACTTTTGGGTTGAAAACCAACGTGTGAATGCGTGAGCAACATCAAACCACCAAATGCCGCGAGAATGGGAAAAATGAAGGGTAATTTTTTTGAATAATTTGGTTTGATACGCGAACTAAGTTCAATCACCCCCAGCGTGAAAACCAACAATGTGGCAATTCGATGTTGCAGCACTTCACCGTTATTAAACGTACTATCCCAAAAACCAATAGGACCAAGAGGCCACGTTTCTGCGTCGCTGCGGAAAAACAAGAATATCCCCAATAAAACAAACCCCACTGACCAAAATTTACAGAATTTGAAAATTGGATAACGCAAATATGAGAGCATCGCAAAAAAGCTCATCGTCGTTAAGAAAATACCTGCAATGTTGTGGTTGTAATTTGACCATTCGGTCGCAGCAATCGATGGAACTTGATCAATAATTGCCGTGCGCCCTGCTTCACCTGCAATTAAATCGGTGTGCGTTGGTGAACGTAATTGTGGAATTTGTGGCGCAAACGTATTCAACACGTCTTGCCATGTTGCGGTTAATTCTGGAATATCAATCGCGGGCGGTTGCGACGCTAAACTGGCAGCGGTAAACAATAATGTAATTAAGACAAACGTCTCCGCCTCAATGTAATTAGGAACATAAAACGTTAACGGATAATTATCGCCAGCACGCGCGGCGGT
This sequence comes from Methylococcales bacterium, assembly GCA_028713145.1. Lineage (GTDB taxonomy): Bacteria > Pseudomonadota > Gammaproteobacteria > Methylococcales > Methylomonadaceae > UBA10906. The sequence goes on along the minus strand of JAQTOT010000124.1, from coordinate 4,961 downwards.
GCGATTCAAATTTGCAAAATACAATGCAATGCCTAGCAGCACAATTTTAACAAGTAACAAATTGCCATAACCCGTGCCGACTAACCCGTTCCAAGTATCGATATATTGCAGCGCAAGTGGTGTGCCTGAAAGTAAAATCATCGCCACCGACACCGAACCTAAAACAGCAAATTGCCGTAAAATTCGCGCCCACGCATCCGTTGAAAGTTGGCGTGTTTTAACGAGTCGCCACACGTTTAGCAATTGAAATACGCCGCCAATCCAAGCCGCTGCTGCAACTTGATGAATGACGGTTAAAATCATCAACGTTTCTTGATTTTCAAACCGCCCTGCCCCGTGAACTAGCCACGATCCTGAAATTATCATCGGCAACGCAATCAAACCTGCCATTTGCCAATGCCATTTCGACAACGGATTTTTTTTCAACAACGAAAAAATATAACCCGCTAAAACCAGCGTCAAAATGGCACGAATTAAACCACCGATAAATTGCGTGGTTTGTGCGAATTCGGGGAACGGGGATTTTTCTAAAACAGCTGCCATCAACCAAACTTTCAACACAATTTTGAAAAATTGTGCGCCTGCTAGCCAAAAACCACCTTTGTAAATTAGCGCAATGGTTCTATCGATTAAAATCGGCGAATTACCCGTTGTCCAAGGGCGCAATAAAAATACACTCCAAAACAAACTGCCAATGGTAAGCGCGTAACAAATTAAATCAAAACCACCAATCAGCGAATCCAAAAAGTCTGCAATTCCAGCCATAACACTTATTCCTTCACAGTGAAATGAATCACATCTTCAGTCAAATGCCCATCGGCAGCAAAAACTTTAAACCGCAACGCATAATCGCCTGCATTTAACGGCGGAATTACAATCGCAATTTGCCCTGCTTTTTTACCATTTGAAATAGTTAACGGCTCGTGAATATCGCCTTTTCGAACCAAAAAGACTTGCGATAAACCCAGTTCAATTTTGGAATTAAAACGCAATTCCACTTTATCAGCTTGATTTGCATGAATGGGTGTAATTTTGAGAGAGTAATCCGTAATGACAGCATGAGCGAAAGCGTTTTGAACATAAAACAACCACGCGAAAACAAAGATAATTTTTTTATTCATAAAAATGAGTGTGAAAAATAAAGGCGCAAATTTTAACACACAAAAAAAACAGCATTTCTCAATTATCGATAAAACTCGCATCTTATAAGCGTTGCGTTATCGCTTTATCTGCCTTAGAGTTTCAAGTCTAAAAACTTCAAAATAACGCCAAAGATTTGCATGAAAAAAAGCGATTTCAATTACCACCTGCCCGAAGCCTTAATTGCTCAACAACCTTTATCACAACGCACCGCAAGTCGATTACTTTGTTTAAATCGGGAAACGGGCGAAATGTCCGACAGGAAATTTAACGACTTACTTGATTTCATTTTGCCCAATGATTTGCTAGTTTTTAACGACACGCGCGTCATTCCTGCACGGTTATTTGGTAAAAAAGAAACGGGCGGAAAAATTGAAATTTTGATTGAGCGCGTTTTGAATCAGCATGAAGCATTAGCCCATGTGCGCTCTAGCAAATCGCCAAAAGTGGGCGCGAAAATTGAACTGGATAACGGTTATTTTGCAAGGATGCTCGGACGCGAAAATGATTTATTTCATTTGCGTTTTGACAGTGAAAAAACGTTGCTCGACATTCTTACAGAAATTGGACACATTCCGCTTCCGCCCTACATTGAACGCGCCGATGATGAAAATGATTTCACGCGCTATCAAACTGTTTTTGGCAAAAATTCGGGCGCAGTTGCTGCGCCAACCGCAGGATTGCATTTTGATGAGGAAATGCTTGCAAAAATCAAATCCAAAGGCATTGAAACCGCTTTTGTCACCTTGCACGTCGGTAGCGGCACATTTCAACCTGTGCGTGTTGAGAATTTGTCCGAACACATTATGCACAAAGAGTATTTTTTAGTTTCACAAGAGACCGTCAATGCCGTTGCTGAAACGAGAAAACGTGGTGGGCGCGTCATTGCTATCGGCACAACAGCGGTTCGCGCCTTAGAATCTGCGTCACGTTCTGGCACGTTGGAAGCAAGTTTTGGTGATACCGATTTATTTATTACCCCTAGTTATGAATTCAAATCGGTTGATGCCATGCTGACCAATTTTCATTTACCTGAATCAACATTGCTCATGCTCGTGTCGGCATTTTCACGTTATGAATTTGTGATGCAAGCCTATCAACACGCGATTGAACAAAAATATCGCTTTTTTAGTTATGGCGATGCGATGTGGATTGCCAAATAAAATGCCAAAAACATTTTTACTGTTTGTGCTGCTTTGTGTTTTGAATGGAGCGGTTTATGCCAATGAATATAAAGCGCAAGTCAAACACGCCGAGCTTTCATTAGGCAAAAATGACGTGGTTTTAAATGCAGATTTGGATTTTCATCTCAGTCCACAAGCCAATGAAGCCTTGCAAAACGGCGTACCGTTATTTTGGAATGTCAAAATGAAAGTGCAACGAATGCGAAATTTTTGGTTTGACAAAACGCTGTTGAAAAGAGAATTGCATTACCGTTTGCAATATCACGCATTGCTTAAAATGTATCGCGTTAAAAACGAAAATACAGGCGGGGTCAATAGTTTTTCAACGCTTGCTGCGGCGTTAAATGAAATGGCAACTGTGCGTGATTTTGCCTTAAACACGTTTGAAGAATTTTCAGCCGATGAAAATTATTTATTGGTGATAAAAGTAATTTTTGAAGATGAAAAATTGCCACTGCCCTTGCAAACACAAGTGCTTGCAAATAAGCAATGGCAATTATCCAGCGATTGGACGAGCTGGGATTTACCTAGTTTTGACGGGCAGAATTGAGCAACTCAATCACCACTTTCGTTTCAGGACGTACGCCACGCCACAAGAAAAAGGCTTCAGCGGCCTGTTCCACCAGCATTCCTAAACCATCCAAACTTTGACGAGCATTTTGTGCTTTGCCCCATTGCACAAAAGCCGTGGGTTCATTGCCATACGCTAAATCATAACAAACGCCATTTTTAGCCAATAAATGCTGTGAAATCGGCGGTAATTCACCGCTTAAACTTGCCGACGTGGCATTTAAAATCAAATCAAACGGCTCTTCGTGTAAATCGTCAAAACCACAACCTGAAAAGCTATGGTTAAATTCAATCGCAAGCTCCCATGCTTTTTCAACCGTGCGATTAGCCACAATTAGACATTCGGGTTTTTCATCCAGTAATGGCGAAATAATGCCGCGCGTTGCCCCGCCCGCCCCCAAAATTAAAATGCGTTTGCCACGCAATTCGATTCCATGATTTAGCGTTAAATCCCTAACTAATCCAACGCCATCCGTGTTATCGCCTAAAATTGAACCATCAGCTTGTTTGATTAAGGTATTTACCGCTTTCGCTGAATTGGCACGATTGGTTTTTTCATCCGAAAATTGCCACGCTAATTCTTTTAACGGCACCGTGCAATTCAAGCCTTTTCCACCTTGAACAAAAGAATCTGTCACAGCTTTTACAAAACTTTCCGCATTGACTTCTTGTGCGCTGTATTCCAAATCCTGCCCTGTTTGCTTCGCAAATAATTGGTGAATTTTTGGAGATTTACTGTGATTTATTGGGCTGCCAAAAACGGCATATTTATCAGTGGTCATAGAATGTCTCAAATTAAATGTTTCGTGCTTTTGCAATCATGCTGCTGGTTGAATGTCCCTCAACAAACGATAAAATTCTCACTTCACCGCCGTTGGCAATTACCGCTTCGCCGCCGACAACATCCGCGATTTTATAATCACCGCCTTTCACGAGAACATCTGGTAATAAGCGGTTATAAAGACGTTCAGGCGTTTCTTCATTAAACGATACAACCCAATCAACACATTCCAGCGCAGCTAAAACCGCCATTCGCGCTTGCAAATCGTTAATCGGGCGTGAATCGCCTTTGAGAATCTTCACCGATTCATTTGAATTTACCGCGACGATTAAACGGTCGCCTAACGCTTTAGCTTGCTGCAAATAAGTAATATGCCCAATGTGCAGCAAATCAAAACAACCATTTGTCATCACGATTTTTTCGCCATGTGCTTTGGCGCGTTGCATGATTTCAAGCAATTCATCTTCGCAAACTACACCAAACGTGTTGCGATGTGGGTGCATTTCACGGTTGAGTTCGAGTATGGAAACCGTTGAGGTGCCGACTTTTCCAACCACAATGCCAGCGGCTAAATTCGCCAAATACATCGCATCTTGCAATGGTAAATCAATCGCCAAACCTAGCGACATCACAGCAATAACTGTATCGCCTGCGCCTGTGAAATCGAAAACCTCTTTAGCTTGTGCGGGCAAAGAATATGTCGATTTCGCATCAATCAAACTCATGCCTGCTTCGCCGCGTGTGAGTAATAAATTTTCAATGTTTTGCGTGGTGAGTAACGCACGTCCTTTTTCAATTAACGTGTTGATTTCGCCTTCGCCGACAACGGCTTTTAATTCACCTAAATTCGGGGTAATCAAATCGGCATTTTTATAACGAGAATAATCCGTACCTTTTGGGTCAACGAGCGTTTTCAACCCTGCATTTTTTGCCTGCAAAATGTAATCCGCAACGTGTTCCAATGTTCCTTTGCCGTAATCGGAAAAAACCACGACATCATTATTTGCCAAATGATTTTGCAAGCGAGTGGCTAAATTGACGTGACTAAAATCAAGCGGTGTTTCTTCAAAATCAATACGAATTAACTGCTGATGCTGCGCCATGACGCGCAATTTGCAAATGGTGTGCAGGTTTTTTTCTTCCAAAAAATCACAATTAACCCCTTCCGTACGCAATAACCGTTGCAATTACTCACCGTTCGAATCATCACCAATTACGCCAAGCAACGTCACGTATGCACCCAATTTTGCAATGTTTAACGCTACGTTTGCCGCGCCACCGACACG
>JAQTOT010000123.1 GCA_028713145.1 Methylococcales bacterium | reverse complement strand
CGTTTGTTTAGCAAGCCACATTTCCCAAGCCGCTTTTGATATTTTTTCAAAAATTTCTAAACCTTGTTGACCTGGAAATGGTGGCGCGTCTAAACCTTCTGCTTCGGTGCCAAGTTTGACGCAATGAATCATTCTGCTCATAAAAAATCCTCTGTAAGTTGAGTTAATAAAGTTTGAATTGGTGCGGGCAACCCGCGATTTTTCCATTGTTGGCACGAATGAAAAGACAAATTTTCAGCCGAAATAACGTCTAAACATAGCGGCGTGAAATCCAAATGATAATGTGAAAACGTGTGCCGTTGCGACAGTAATAATTGTTGATGCAAAATTTTGAAATTTTGCGCGGCACACCAGCGTTGCGCGTCTTCAATTGTTTCAACTTCTGGCACACTCCACAAGCCGCCCCAAATGCCTTTTAACGGGCGTTGTTCAAGCCAAATTTGTTGCTGCTGATTTTTGATAACTAAAAAAAGCGTTTGTTTCGTGGGTAATTTTTTCGTTGGTTTTTTTTCGGGATAATGAGAAACCGTTTTAGTTAAAAATGCCTCGCAAGCCGTAGACATTGGACAGTCAAAACAACGTGGGTTGCTTCGTGTACAAAGTGTCGCACCCAAATCCATAATCGCTTGCGTGTAATCGTCGCAACGCTCAATCGGCGTAATTTCTTCGCTAAGTTGCCATAATTCTGTTTCGATTTCGCGCGAACCTGTCCAACCTGAAATCGCATAAAAACGGGTCAAAACTCGTTTAACATTGCCATCCAAAATTGGCTGCGATTTTTGAAATGCAATGCTTAAAATCGCACCAGCGGTCGATTTTCCAATGCCTGATAATTCAAGTAAGTCAGGTAACGTGTCGGGGAATTTGCCGCGCTCGACAATCATTTTTGCGGCTTTATGTAAATTTCGCGCCCGTGCGTAATACCCCAATCCTGCCCAACGTTGCAAAACATCATCGAGTGGTGCAGCAGCTAACTCTTCGACGGTTGAAAAGCGTTTTGTGAAGGCTAAAAAATACGGAATCACGGTGGCAACTTGCGTTTGTTGCAACATGATTTCTGAAATCCAGACGCGATACGGTGATTTCTCTTGTTGCCAAGGCAAATTTTTTCGTCCGTGGATGTCAAACCACGTTAATAACGCATCGGAAAAATGGAACGGCGAGGGCGGTTTTTTTTGCGTCATGCTATGATTTCAGGCTCGTAAAATAATAAAAATGGAGAAGGAAAAGATGTTACTTGCAAAAATTATCGCTGTGGCAATTTTAGTTTGGTTTTTTCTCAGCGCAAAAGAACATGAACAGCAGCCGTTTAAATGGGCAATCATCGGTTTAATTGGTTACGCCATAACGTGGGAAGCCGCACATTTACTTACTGACAAACTCACTGAAAATCGTCTTGTGGCGGCAACTGTGCCAGCGGCAATTGCAACAATCGGAGCATTTTTCATTCGGGTAAAACTCATTGCTGATGTGAAAAGCGACAACATTTAGAGCAAAAAAAGGCGCAAGATTTTTTCAAATCCTGCGCTTTTAAATTTTGCTTGTTCAATCAGAATTATCGACGGTTTTATCATCATTTAACGCATTCCAACCAATCACAATTCGATAAACCATCAGCATAACGGTACTAATCAGAACGGCAACGCCAAAAAAAGGCTCTAGCGCAAAAAGTATTCCGCCAATTGAAAATCCTGCTAAAGCAATCCACGCGGTTTTAATTTGCCATTCAAAATGTGATTCAATCCAAGTGCCAATGGCTTCCTCTTTATTGTAAAAGTTCAGTGCAACGCCAATGAGTAAAGGCAATCCAGCTAACATGAATGTCAATAACTGACACAAATAAACGCTCGCTGCGATTTTTTTCAAAGATTTTGTCTCTTTCATGATAGTGCCTCGATAGTTAGATGAGTTTTCACTATACGCCCAATGCAGCATAAAACTAAAAACTTTTTTATTTCAGCGAGTTAAAGTTGTCATGAAACAATTTTCTTGTCGTTTAAATACAAAAAAGGCGCAAGACTTTTAATATCTCGCGCCTTTTTTTACGGGCAAAAAATTATAATTTACCAGCGTTATTTGCTAAGTATTCTGCAACACCTGCTGGATTTGCGTTCATACCAGCATCGCCTTTTTTCCAACCTGCTGGGCAAACTTCGCCGTGTTCTTCGTGGAATTGTAACGCATCAACAATGCGTAATAATTCGTCAATGTTACGACCTAATGGCAAATCATTTACAACTTGTGAACGTACTTTACCTGTTGTATCGATAATGAACGCACCACGATAAGCAACGCCTACACCGTCAACTTCAACGTCATAATCTTTTGCAATTGAGTGTGTTAAATCGGCTGCCATCGTGTATTTTACTGCACCGATACCGCCAGCATTCACTGGTGTGTTGCGCCATGCGTTGTGTGTGAAATGTGAATCGATAGAAACAGCAACCACTTCAACGTTGCGTTTTTGGAATTCTTCAACGCGGTGATCTAACGCAATCAATTCGCTTGGGCAAACGAAGGTGAAATCTAATGGATAGAAAAATACGAGGGCATATTTGCCTTTTGTTGCTTCTGAAAAGTTGAACGCATCAACAATTTCGCCACTTGCCAAAACCGCAGGAACGGTAAAATCTGGGGCTTGCTTACCAACTAAAACGCTCATAAATAACTCCTAAAAATGAAAAGAAAAATGGCTAAAACTTCTGTCTATCACGACAACGTAATTCTACACCAAAAAAGTCGGGAATTGTCTAGGTGAATTCGAATTGCTCGTGTTTCACATTTTCAACCTCTTTTTTATTTGTAGAATGCAGTAAAATACCCCAAGCAAAAACGCTTAACTTACATTTTTAAATATCTAGGAAACATTATGCACAGCGTAACCCTTATTAGAGGCGATGGTATTGGTCCATCGATTATGGACGAAGCGGTAAAAATTATTAACGCTTCTGGCGTGAAAATTAACTGGGAAGAAACGCACGCAGGTTTAGGGGCGTTTGAAGTTTTTGGTACGCCCATTCCAGAAGAAACGATGCACTCCATCGACCGCACGCGCGTGGCGTTCAAAGGTCCATTGACTACACCAATTGGTGCGGGGTTTAGAAGTATTAACGTTGCACTTCGTCAAAAATACGATTTGTACGCAAACGTTCGTCCTGCAAAAAGCTGGAAAGGTGTAAATACCCGTTATGAAAACGTTGATATTGTTATCGTTCGCGAAAATACCGAAGGACTTTACGCAGGTTTGGAACATTATTTAACGCCGAAAAAAGATATTGCCGAAAGCCTTGCCGTGGTTACTCGTGAAGCATCGGAACGCATTATCGATTACGCTTTTCAATATGCGCGTGATAACGGACGCAAAAAAGTCACTGTTTGCCATAAAGCCAACATCTTGAAATATACACAAGGTTTGTTTTTAGACATTGCGAAAGAAATTGCGCCACGCTATCCCGAAATTCAATTTGAAGATGTCATTATCGATGCGGCATGTATGCACATGGTGATGAATCCGCAAAAATTCGATGTCATTGTTTGCACCAATATGTTTGGCGATATTTTGTCAGATTTAACAGCAGGTTTAGTTGGTGGTTTAGGCTTAATTGCTGGTGCAAATATCGGTAAAGATGCCGCATTATTTGAAGCCGTTCACGGTAGTGCGCCTGATATTGCTGGGCAAAACAAAGCCAATCCAACTGCCGTTATTATGGCTGGTGTGATGATGCTTCATCATTTAGGTGAACATGAAGCCGCTGAAAAAATCAAAACCGCTGTTGAAAAAGTAGTCAATGAAGGCATTTATGTGACACAAGATTTGAATCCTGATTCAAAATGCGGCACAGTGGAAATGGGTGACGCGATTGTCGCTGCGCTCGCTTAAATAATAAAAATAAAAACCAAGGAAATAGCTATGCACGAACTTGTTGCCCGCGAATTATACGAAGCCATCGAATATGCTCGCAGTATTGATGAAGAAACTGGCAAACGTATTTTGATTCAATTTGAAATCGACCAGCCGATGTTTTCACAAACGCTTTTTACGATTTTTCCTACGATTATCGATAATCAAAGTAGTGAAGTGAAATATCAAAATCTGGCTCAACACTTTGCCGATTTATGTTTTGACGTACTTTGTGTTTATCAAAAAGCGTTTGGCAAAATGCCGCAAACGTTTGAAGACAATACGTCTTGGATGGAAAGTCAGGCTATGTTGCTTGATAAAGAACTCACGCCGCTTTTAACGTCAAGTCATGTGAATGATAAAGCCGCGAAACAAATGCGCGAAGATTTTTTCAAGCCTAAAGAAGGTGAGTTTATTCAAACAGGTTTGGTCGAATTTATGAATATGGCGGTTGATCATTTTGCTGAAGAATCAGGCGAGGATTATCACGCTTCGTTGCTTGATTTAACGAAAACGATGCTTTTTGTCGTTGTTAGAATGTTCAACAATTTGTATTCGCTTCCGCCAAAAACAGCGTAATTTTTTACGTTTTAAGCATTTGAAAAGGCTGGTTTTCCAGCCTTTTTTGTTTTTCTATCGATTTAATTGCATGAAATTTTGCGGCTGTGCATTTCATCTCTGTCTTGCCTTGTTCTGCTTGACGTGTTTGTTTAGTATGCTTGGAAATCCATCAAATTTTATACACAGGTCTATTGGGTATGTATCTTAAAAAATTACAAGTAAAAAACTTCAAGTCTTTTCAAGACATTAGTATTGAGTTCAATAAAGAGGTCAATATTCTCACAGGCGTTAATAATGCTGGAAAAACAACTATGTTGGAAGCATTAGCCTTGTGGCATGAATGTTTTTCTAAGTTGATTCAAGAAGCAAGAAGAGGTCGAAATACTTATAAACAAGGGGATTATGTTTTAGGAAATACAGCAAATAAATACTTTCCATACGATCAAATAAACAGTGTTCGTGCGCCTAATTTTGAAGATATTTTTTATCAATGTGACAAAAAAAATAATATTGAACTTTTGGCAATCTTTGAAAATATGGAAAAAGAGCTATTGGTTATAAATTTTCAAATAGGGCAATCAGGATTGAATTACATTATTCAACTCGATGGTCATACAACGTACGATTATCGAAAATTTAATGATTTTTTTAAGTTTTTACCCAATCCAATTGGTTTCTATTATGCGTCACCAGTTTCTGCCATTGAACCAAAAGAGAAATTTGCGACTAAGCCACAAATTCAAGACGCTATTTTGAATAGACAATCAGCTAAAGTTTTTAGAAATCGATTGTTTAATCTTTACAAAAACTCGTCTTATTTTTCGAATTTCACAAGTGATTTGTCCTATATTCTCTTCGATCACCAACATGAAATAACAATTAGTTCACCGAGCGATCCTAATCAAGATATTTACATCGTTTTTAATTTTAAAATCGGTGCAAGAGATACGGCTAAAGAGATTTCATTGTTAGGTAGCGGATCATTACAGATTATGGAAATTCTGTTGAATCTTCATTATCCAGATGATGCAAGAAAAGATGTTAATTTTGTCTTGTTAGATGAACCAGATAGTCACATACACCGAGACATACAACAACGTTTATTAAAAACCCTCATTAAATTTACTCAAAATACACAGATATTTTTATCGACACATAATGAAGCCTTAATTCGCAGTGCATCAGTTGAGCATCTATTTCATTTAGATGCAAAATCAATCAATAGTTACCATTGTTTAGGAAATCAAGAAATTGAAAAGCAAAGACCTAAGTTCTCAGGAATTTATCCTTCAATTACCAACCCCATTATCAGTTCACTTGGTCACAGTAATGGTTTGGACTTTGTCAATGCCATCGAAGCAGATTATTTAATTTTTGTAGAAGGTGAAGACGATGCCAGAGTGATTGATATTTTGTTAAAAAAAGGTTCAATCGGTAATCGTAAACGTTATGTCTATTGGGTATTGGGCGGTGTAAGTCATATTTTTGAAAAAATATCTCATTATGAAACCGTTTTTTCTGCCATAAAAAATGAAAAAACGTTATGGAAAAAATCTGTTCTTATTTTTGACAGGGATTATCTGGATGATAAATTTTTAGATAAGTTAGTTGAACGACTAAATGTAAAGCTAAAAACGCACGTTTTGTCGTCTTATACTTTCGAGTCATCCTTATTTTCTAACTTAGAGACAACTGCATTATTACTAACTAAATGGCTTAAATCAAAAGGTATCAATTCAGATTTAGAAGAGGTTGAGACAAAATTAACAGAGCAATATCAACTAATGAAAACGAATTTGGAGGATGGTTACAATCACGATTTTTACACAGATAGAGTGCATGAACACGATGCAATTAAAGAAAAAGTGAACATTATTTTTGGAAAACCTATCATCAAAATCGACGGTCAGCAGTTCAATACTAACATTCGAAAACATATTGAAAATTGTTTGGATAGCGGAGAGTTTTACAAATTGATGGGGAAACCAGAAGTAACAACTGTTATCAATACAGTTACTGGTATTTACGGCGTTTCTTTTAATGTTGGAGATGATTTTGTTTCGTTAATTGAATGCGTTGATAAATCAACTTGGCTGGATGAATGGGATTTTTTGACAACATTATAGTTACACGAAAACGCTTATAATACGGCGCATAAATTTCTTTTATACAGGTCAAAATCCCATGAAACTAGGCACAGCATTAACCCCCAACGCAACCAAAGCACTGTTACTCGGTAGCGGTGAATTAGGTAAAGAACTCGTTATTTCACTGCAACGTTTCGGTGTAGAAGTCATTGCCGTAGACCGTTATCCCAATGCACCAGCACACGCTGTGGCGCACCGTTCGTATGTTATCGACATGACAGACGGCGAGGCGGTGAAAGCGTTAATTGCACAAGAAAAACCACATTTCATTATTCCCGAAATCGAAGCTCTCGCCACTGACACGCTTGCCGAAATTGAAGAGCAGGGTAGTTGCACGATTGTTCCGAATGCAAGAGCGATTCAACTCACCATGAACCGCGAAGGCATTCGCACGTTAGCGGCGCAAACCTTGTCGTTACCAACGTCAAACTATGCGTTTGCCCAATCGTTTGAAGAATTAAAAACTGCCGTTGAAAATGGCATCGGTTATCCCTGTTTCATTAAACCCACGATGTCATCATCAGGCAAAGGGCAATCAATGGTCAAATCTGCCGCAGAACTCGAAACGGCTTGGGATTACGCCAAAAATAGCGGGCGCGTTGATACGGGTAAAGTGATTGTTGAAGGCAAAATCGATTTTGATTTCGAAATTACCTTGCTAACGGTTCGGGCATTGAATGCAAACGGCGAAGTAGAAACGCATTTTTGTGAACCAATTGGGCATGTTCAAGAAAATGGCGATTACCGCGAGAGTTGGCAACCGCAACAAATGACACAAAAAGCGATTGCAAATTCACAAGATATTGCCAAAAAAATCACCGATGCCATTGGTGGTTTGGGTTTATTTGGGGTGGAATTGTTTATTCGTGGCGATGACGTTTGGTTTAGCGAAGTCAGCCCTCGTCCGCACGACACAGGCATGGTGACGTTACTTACACAAACACAAACTGAATTTGATTTGCACGCGCGAGCAATTTTAGGTTTACCTGTGAATACAACATTAAAAAGTGCGGGAGCGAGTGCCGTTATTTTAAGTCCGATTGACGCGCAAGGCTTGAATTATCAAGATTTAGAAAAAGCGTTAAGCGTTGAAAATACCGATGTGCGTTTATTTGGAAAACCTGAAGCGTTTGTAAATCGACGCATGGGCGTTGCATTAGCCATTGCCGACTCGGTGGAAGTGGCGCGTGAAAATGCAGTGAAAGCAGCAAATGCCATTTCAATGTCTAGCTGAAAAACGTACCTTTCTTGTTGCAGAAAAATCCTTTTTTAATCGAAGAATTAGACTCGATACTTCATGTTTTAGGTTTCATTTTTTCGTTGTGAAAATGCGACAAATTGTATGTTTGTTGTGAAAATCATTTTTAGTAATCACTGTATGTGCCGATACAACATGCACAAAGCAGTTGAGATTACTATGGCAGTGGTGATTAAAACAGTTACAACAAGTGAAGGTGAAAACGATGTGTAGACGTTTGATAATTTTTTTGATGATGGGGTGTAGCTCTCACGCACACGCCGACATTTACAAAAAAGTCGTCGCAACAAATGGCGTGACTACTTATACGAACAAAGCGACTGCCGCTGAAAAACCCATTATTAAAACAGCAGTGCGACCTGCAACGGCAACGACAGGGTATTTCTACAAATATCAAGACAGTGCAAAGCACGTTGTGTACACCGACAAACCGCGTGCAGATATGCTGCTTATTAGCAAAATGCAAGTCACGGTGCCGCCACAAAGCATTTCGACACCGACATTTTCAAACTTAGCATTTACGCCGCCTGCTTCGTTTTATAACAATCCGAATAAAACACGCTTTAATAATTTGATTTCACGCGCGGCGGCAAAGCATCAAGTTGATGAAAAATTAGTGCATGCCGTTATTCAAACTGAATCTGCATATCGTCCCGATGCAATTTCTTCGGCAGGAGCGGTGGGGTTAATGCAATTGATGCCTGCAACGGCTAGTCGTTTTG
>JAQTOT010000122.1 GCA_028713145.1 Methylococcales bacterium | reverse complement strand
CGCCGATGCCGCTCGCGAAGCTGGCTTGAAATTTTAGGAGATTACAATGGCTACAGCACCTACTCAACAAGGTAGCGCAGACGGCTTACAAGAAAAATTGGTCAACGTTAGACGAGTCGCCAAAGTAGTTAAAGGTGGTCGCGTTTTCGGTTTTACCGCTTTGACTGTTGTCGGTGATGGCGAGGGTCGCATTGGTTATGGCGTAAGCAAAGCCCGCGAAGTACCGATTGCGATTCAAAAATCGTTAGAACAAGCCCGCAAAAATATGCGTAAAGTGGAATTAAAAGGTGATACCTTGCAATATCCTGTTACGAATACGACTGGCGCAGCAAAAGTTTATATGCAACCTGCTTCAGAAGGTACAGGTATCATCGCTGGTGGTGCTATGCGTGCAGTATTTGAAGTGGTTGGTGTACACAACGTCTTGGCAAAATGTATCGGCACAAACAACCCAATTAACGTGGTTCGTGCAACGATTAACGGTTTGACCAGTATGCACAATGCTCATCAAATCGCAGCAAAACGCGGTTTGCCTGTTGAAAAAATTACGGGGTAATGTGATGAGTACAAAATTAAGTGTCACCATGACGAAAAGTCGTTTTGGTCGTTTGCCAAATCATCAAGCATGCTTGAAAGGTTTGGGCTTACGCAAAATCAATCAAACTGTTGTGGTATTGAATACTCCCGAAAATAAAGGGATGATCAACAAAGTATCTTATATGCTTAAAGTTGAGGAAATCTAATGTTTTTAAATACTATTAAAGCTGCTGACGGTGCGCGTAAAAAATCGCGTCGTGTTGGTCGCGGTATTGGTTGCACTATGGGTAAAACCTGTGGTCGCGGTCACAAAGGTCAAAAAGCTCGTAGCGGTGGTTTCCACAAAGTGGGTTTTGAAGGTGGTCAAATGCCTTTACAACGTCGCTTGCCAAAAATCGGTTTTACGTCGCACAAAGCAAAATTCTCATCTGAAGTTCGTTTAGGTGAATTGAATGACTTGACTGCTGATGTCATCGATTTGAAAGTGTTAATCGACGCGAACATCGTTCCTGTTTTCACGAAAGTGGCACGCATTATTAAATCAGGTTCGTTGACGAAAGCGGTTACTGTGAAAGGTGTAAAAGTAACAGTAGGTGCGAAAGAATCTATTGAAGCTGCTGGTGGCAAAGTAGAGGCATAAGGTGAGTGTACCAAGAGCGCAAATGGCAAATAAAACGGCGGATTTCTCAGAATTAAAAGCACGTTTGCTTTTTGTTTTGGGAGCTTTCATTGTTTATCGTGTTGGGGCGCACATTCCAGTTCCTGGAATTGACCCTAAAGCATTAGCGGCGATGTTCGCACAACAAAGCGGCTCAATTTTGGATATGTTTAACATGTTCTCGGGCGGTGCGTTGATGCGGTTGAGCTTGTTTGCGTTAGGTATAATGCCTTATATTTCGGCTTCCATTATTATGCAGTTAATGACGGTTGTTATTCCGTCAATGGAACAAATGAAAAAGGATGGTGAGATTGGGAGACGTAAAATTTCTCAATTCACACGCTACGGCACGGTGGTTTTAGCAACTTTCCAAGCAGTTGGGATTTCGCTCGCATTGCAAAATCAAACGGCGGGCGGATTGTCCGTTGTTTTGAATCCAGGTATTGGATTCGTTGCAATTACGACTATCACGTTAGTAACTGGCACCATCTTTTTGATGTGGCTCGGTGAACAGGTCACTGAACGTGGCATTGGTAACGGTATCTCGATGATTATCTTTGCGGGTATCGCATCGGGGTTGCCTAAAGCAATCGGTAGTACGTTTGAGCTTGTCAGAACTGGTGAAATGAGCAGTCCATTTATCGTGTTGCTATTTTTGCTTTCAGTTTCTGTCACGATGTTAGTTGTGTTTGTTGAACGCGGTCAACGTCGAATTGTGATTAACTATCCGAAAAGACAGGAAGGTCGCAAAATGTACGCGGGGCAAAGTAGTTTCTTGCCTTTGAAGTTGAACATGGCTGGCGTTATTCCACCAATTTTCGCGTCAAGTATCATTCTTTTTCCAGCAACGATTGCTGGTTGGTTTGGTAAAAGTGAAGGTTTTGGTTGGTTGCAGGACATTGCAACATTATTATCACCAGGTCAGCCTGTTTATGTGTTGTTTTATGCTTTGGCCATTGTATTCTTTTGCTTCTTCTACACTGCGTTAGTGTTTAATTCAAAAGAGACTGCTGAAAATTTAAAAAAATCTGGTGCATTTTTGCCAGGTATTCGCCCAGGCGCACAAACCAGTGCTTACATCGATAAAGTGATGACACGCTTAACCTTAATTGGTGCGTTTTACATCACCTTAGTTTGTTTGTTACCAGAATTTTTGATTGTTTATTGGAACGTTCCTTTCTACTTTGGCGGAACGTCACTTCTGATTATTGTTGTGGTTGTGATGGATTTTATTTCACAAATGCAAACGCACATTATGTCGCAACAGTATGAAGGTTTAATGAAAAAGGCTAACCTTAAAAAGTAGTTAGCACGTTTATTGATTTGAGAATCTTGGAGATTCCTATGAAAGTTCGCGCATCTGTAAAACCAATTTGCAGAAAATGCAAAGTTGTAAAAAGACATGGTGTTGTTCGAGTGATTTGCGAAGATGGCAGACACAAACAACGTCAAGGGTAATTTTGAATTGCTCAATCACTGTTATATGTTATAATCATATGCTTAACCTTAGAATCCGTACTCAGGGGAGTATTTAAATGGCTCGTATCGCCGGGATAAATGTACCAGACCACAAACATGCTGTTATCGCTTTGACTGCGATTTACGGGATCGGTCGTCAAACTGCAAGTGAAATTTGTAGCGAAGTGGGTGTGTTGCCTTCCGTAAAAATCAAAGATCTAGCTGAAGAAAAAATAGAAGCAATTCGTAATGTCATTGCGAAAATGACAGTTGAAGGCGATCTTCGTCGCGAAGTTTCTATGAATATCAAACGTTTGATGGATCTTGGTTGTTATCGCGGAATTAGACACCGTAGAGGTTTACCATTAAGAGGGCAACGCACAAGAACAAATGCGCGTACTCGTAAAGGTCCTCGCAAACCAATTAAAAAATAAGCACCAATTAAGAGTCTGAACTAATGGCAAGTCAAAATCGTTCAAGAAAACGTATAAAAAAAGAAGTTGCAGACGGTATTGCACACGTCCACGCTTCTTTTAACAACACAATCATCACCATTACCGACCGAAAAGGTAATGCACTTTCATGGGCCACTTCAGGTGGCTCTGGTTTTCGTGGTTCACGAAAAAGCACGCCTTTTGCTGCACAGGTTGCTGCAGAAAAAGCGGGGGCTGTTGCTCAGGAATATGGTATGAAAAACCTTGATGTGTTAATTAAAGGGCCAGGTCCTGGTCGTGAGTCTGCGGTACGTTCATTGAACAACCTTGGCTTCAAGATTAACAACATTATCGACGTGACACCGATTCCGCATAACGGTTGCCGTCCACCTAAAAAACGCCGCGTGTAGAAAAACTGGAGTACTAACATGGCAAGATATATTGGACCTACCTGTAAATTAAGTCGCAGAGAAGGCACTGATTTATTTTTGAAAAGTAGAGGGAAATCTCTCGAAGGAAAATGCAAATTAGATCAAAGACCTGGTCAACATGGTGCTAAACGCACTAGAAATTCTGATTATGCAACGCAGTTACGTGCAAAACAACGCTTACGCCGTATTTATGGTATTCTGGAGAAACAGTTCAGAAATTATTATAAATCAGCAGATATGAAAAAAGGAGCAACAGGTGAAAACTTATTGAATCTTTTGGAGTCACGTTTAGATAACGTTGTTTATCGCATGGGGTTCGCATCTACTCGCGCTGAAGCACGTCAGCTTGTTTCTCATAAATCAATTCAAGTTAATGGTACTTTGATTAACATTCCTTCTTATCAAGTATCAGCTGGTGACGTATTATCAGTGAGAGAAAAAGCAAAAAAACAACAGCGTATCATCGATGCGTTGACAGTAACAGAGCAATACGGTTTCCCTTCTTGGGTTGATGTCAACTCAAAAGAAATGAAAGGCACTTTCACAAGTTTGCCTGATCGTGTTGATTTAGGTACTGACATCAACGAACAACTTGTTGTGGAACTTTACTCTAAATAATTGTAGTTCCGAGGAATATAAATGCTTAGTTCTATCCCTAAATTGCTTAAACCAGAGTCAATTGAGGTTGTAAGTGAGTCGCCAAATCACTCAAAGATCGTTATCGAGCCTTTAGAGCGTGGCTTTGGGCATTCGTTGGGAAATGCGCTGAGACGTGTTCTCTTGTCGACTATTCCAGGTTGTGCAGTTACTTCAATCGAAATTGATGGCGTGTTGCATGAGTACACAACAATTGAAGGTGTACACGAGGATGTGATTGACATTTTGCTTAACTTGAAAAAGTTAGCGATTGTCATTGATGGTAAAGATGAAGCGGAATTAACGCTTTCCAAAAAAGGTGCAGGCATTGTTACTGCCGCTGATATTACTTTGCCTAATTACGTTAAAATCCTAAACACGGATTCTGTTATTGCGACCTTGACAGCGGCAGGTAATTTGAATATGAAAATCCGTGTAAGTCGTGGTCGTGGTTATGAGCCTGCAAGTGTTCGGAAATCTAATGTGGATGTAACTTACCCTGTTGGTACTTTGCATTTAGACGCGTCTTTTAGTCCTGTTTTGAGAGTTGCTTATCAAGTCGAAAGCACTCGTGTTGCAAACCGTACTAATCTGGATAAATTGATTATTGATTTAGAGACTAATGGCACGGTTGATCCGAAAGAAACAATCAAACTTGCGGCATCAATTATCCATGATCAACTTTCGGTTTTTGTAGATTTCAAAGAAGTCAGTGAACAGCCCCATGCAGAGTTCGTTTCACCAGATGAATCAATTGATCCTGTGTTATTGCGTCCTGTCGATGATTTAGAATTAACAGTGCGTTCAGCGAATTGTTTAAAAGCAGAAAACATTTTTTATATCGGTGATTTGATTCAGCGTACAGAAGTTGAATTATTAAAAACGCCTAATCTAGGTAGAAAGTCTTTGACTGAAATTAAAGATATTTTGGCGTTGAAAGGTTTATCTTTAGGAATGCGTCTTGAAAATTGGCCACCTGAAGGTCTTGCTGAACACAATCAATCCGTATCACACTAATTTTTAGGTTATTTTTAATATGAGACATCGTAAGTCTGGTAGACAACTCAATATGAATAGCAGCCGTCGTAAGGCTCTATTCACTAGCATGGCAAATTCGTTATTCAAACACGAGTTGATTAAAACAACTTTGCCAAAAGCAAAAGAGCTTCGTGGTTTTGCTGAACCGTTAATTACATTATCAAAAGAAGATAATGTTGCAAAGAGACGTTTGGCATTTGCACGTTTGCGTGATCGTGATATGGTGACTAAATTATTCAATGAATTAGGACCACGTTATAAAAATAGAGCAGGTGGCTATTTACGCATTATGAAATGCGGTTTTAGAGCTGGCGACAATGCGCCAATGGCGTACGTCGAATTGGTTGATCGCGAAGCGTAAGCGAAGCTGTTACAAAAAACGCCTGTTCTCAAACAGGCGTTTTTTTTGTCTTACGATTTTATTTCAAATCCAGCACATCTTGCATATCAAACAAACCGTTCTCTTTGTTCATTAACCAATGCGCTGCGCGAACAGCCCCATTCGCAAATGTCATTCGGCTAGTTGCTTTGTGAGTAATTTCTAAACGTTCACCTTCATCGGCAAACATTACTGTATGTTCGCCAACAATATCACCCGCACGAATGGTTGAAAAACCAATCGTTTTTCTATCACGAACGCCTGTGTCGCCTTCGCGCCCATAAATAGCATTTGTTTCTAAATCACGCCCAAGCGTTTTTGCAACGACTTCACCCATTCTCAATGCCGTGCCAGAGGGCGCATCGACTTTGTGGCGATGATGCGCCTCAATAATTTCAATATCCGTATAATCGCCCATCACTTTTGCTGCCATTTCAAGCAGCTTCAACGATAAATTCACGCCAACGCTAAAGTTCGGTGCTAAGACGATTGAAATATCTTGTGCGGCTTTGGCAATTTCTGCTTTTTGAAGTTCATTGTAGCCTGTCGTACCAATCACCACTTTCTTACCTGCTTGACGGCAAATTTCAATATATTTCATTGAAATATCAGGACGAGTGAAATCAATTAACACATCAAAGTCATCCAATTTTGCGCTTAAATCATCGCTTACAAAGCAACCAATCGAACCAACACCCGCTAAAACCCCCGCATCTTTATTTACGGCATCATTTCCAACACGCGCAATTGCAACGCACAATTTTGTTTTATCATTCGAAACGGCGGCTTTGATTAAATTTAAACCCATTCGTCCGTTTGCACCGACCACTGCAATTCTTGTCATAACTTACCCCGTTAGTTTATCAAAAAAATTTTTCACGCCGTCGAGCCAGCTCGATTCTTGTGGACTATGATGCGTGCCGCCACTTGAAAGCGATTCACCTAATTTTTCCACTAATGCTTTTTGATCGGCGGTTAATTTTACAGGCGTTTCGATTTTTACGCGGCACAATAAATCGCCGATTGCTCCACCACGCACAGGTTTTACGCCTTTGCCGCGCAATCTGAATGTTTGCCCTGTTTGTGTTTCAGCAGGAATTTTTAATGATGCTTTGCCGCCTAATGTTGGGACTTCAATTTCACCACCTAAACAGGCTGTCACAAAACTAATTGGGACTTCGCATGATAAATTTGCGCCGTCGCGGTTGAAAATGGCGTGCCGTTTGACTTGAATATCAATGTATAAATCACCCGATGGTGCGCCTTGTTGCCCCGCTTCACCTTCACCAGATAAACGAATTCTGTCGCCAGTATCCACGCCCGCTGGAATCTTTGCCGACAAGGTTTTTTCGTCTTTGACGCGCCCTTGTCCGTAACATTTTCCACATGGATCTTTAATTTGTTTGCCTGTACCGCGACAGGTTGGACAGGTTTGTTGAACCGTGAAAAAACCTTGTTGCATTCGCACTTGACCGTGTCCATGACACATTGAACAGGTCACAGGTGACGAACCCGCTTTTGCGCCTGAACCAGAGCAACTATCGCATGTTACAAGAACAGGAATGCGAATTTTTTGTTCTGTACCATTAACTGCTTCTTCGAGTGTAATTTCAAGGTTGTAGCGTAAATCTGAGCCACGTTGTGCTGCATTTCCCCCGCCACCACGTCTGCCGCCGAAAATATCGCCAAACATATCGCCGAAAATATCACCAAAATCGCCACCACCAAAACCTGCTCCACCGTGTCCAGCACTACCATCAACGCCCGCATGTCCAAATTGGTCGTAAGCAGAGCGTTTTTTAGGGTCAGATAACACTTCGTACGCTTGGTTAATTTCTTTAAATTTAGCTTCTGCCGCCGTAGGATTATCTTTATTTCGGTCTGGATGATATTTCATCGCTAGACTGCGATAACTTTTTTTGATTTCTGCGTCGCTTGCATTGCGATCGACACCAAGTATTTTGTAAAAATCTTCTTTAGTTGCCATGGATTACTTTTAAATTTATGAAAAAATGAGATATTGGGATTATAGGGACGATGTTTTGAGTTTAAAGGTATTAAGACATATTTTTAATGATGTGGTGAATGCGTTTAAAACCTAAACCAATGCCAACCAAAATAAACGGCACAGCCGCGCCTTCGGCAATTTCTGGATTCACATTAAAGCCGAGTTCGTGCAACGACGCTGCTATGGCATGAATTAGACTTGCGGCGTAATAAGTAATCGCCACTACGGAAATACCTTCAACCGTTTGTTGCATTCGCAATTGCATTTTTGCGCGTAACGCCATTGAGGAAAGCAAACCTTGATTTTGCCGCTCAATAATAATATCAACGCGCGTGCGAAGTAATTGGCTCGTGTTACCGACACGTTCAGAAAGCGAGGTGAAACGATTTGACGTTGAACGGCAAGTATTTACCGCAGGTTCAAGGCGACGTTTAATAAATTCGCCAATCGTTTGAATCCCTTGAATTCTCACTTCACGCAAATCAATCAAGCGTTGTTCGACTAAATTGTAATAAGCACTCGCCGCTTCAAAACGCAGATGATTACTCGAAACGTGATTTTCAATTTCAGCCGCTAGCATCGTTAATTCGTCGAGTAATTTCGCGTCATTGCCTGACGATTGCGTCATTGCATTGGTAATTGTGTAAAGTTGCTGGTCGGCTTTTTTGAGTTCAGGTGAGAGTTTTCGTGCAATCGGAAACGCAAGTAACGCTAGCACACGATAAACTTCGATTTCAAAAAGACGATTCATCAAACGTGCGCCTTGTTCAACACGCAAATTATTATTCACAATCAAAAACCGACTAAAGCCATCAACGTGAATCCGAAAATCGGTGAATACACACGCTGCCCCTCCTGTTACTGTTGAGCCAACAATTGGATTATTTGCAAAATAAGGCGCGATTTCCGTTAAATCAGGATTTTCACTTTCAGGCAAAATCGTGGCGTGCGTAGCAACCAACATTTTTCCAGTTAGATTTGAAAGCCAATCAACAGGCACTTTTTTTAACGCGGGTTCGGAAAACGGTGTGGTTTCGACCCCTTGCACATAAAACGTGTAA
>JAQTOT010000121.1 GCA_028713145.1 Methylococcales bacterium | reverse complement strand
GGTAGCACTGCATTTGTGACGGTATATTGAAAAAACGAATTTTTAAAACTCAATAATTTTAGGGGGGCAGCGAATTGTCCGATTGCCCACTCAAGCTATCCGCGCACTAACCTTGCATATTTGGAGGAAAATTGGGTTCTCGCGGCTTTGCCACCATAATAGCCCACAATCATTTCCACGCTAGATGTTTGCGCCAACAAAGCCGATGCAGTCCAAAATGATTTCTTTGGTGCAGATGCAAAAATCACCTCATTTTCACCAAAAAGACTCCTATCGTTGCTCACTATCTTGATATTTTCATTTTCAATTGCGTCCAATTCAGCTTGGGTAGGCAATCTCCAATCCTTAAATCCACCAAACTTTTGAGCATTAAACTCCTCAATAGTTTTCATCACTTCAGCCAATGGTAATTCCAGTGCATCGCCTAATGCTTTACGCTTCATCCACGTTTGACCAATTAAATACCGACACCACGTCAACCCCGACATGGAATCTAACGCTGTCCCATCTTCTCTCGCAATAAACTCAACGGTTTTTTGAGCGACCTGTTTTTTTAATTTTTCATCAATTAGCATTGTGTTACCTTTTAACCTTATCTCTTGAATAAACTACATACTCTCGAAAATATTTTAAATAGCAAATGAGATTTTTTGGAGAAAATAGCACAGGTTTTATCATGTGCGCCAATTGAATCAATCAAGAATTTGCTGAAGACATTTGATAGCTTGAGAGATAAACAAAAATTCCGATGAAACACTACCATCATCCAAGAAAGAAACGGTAGATTTTTTATGACACTATTTGAAGGTAAAACATGATTAAATGGAAATTGATGTTGACGACACTTCCTTTTACGGTCGGATGTTTTTGTGACCTTAACATTGGAATTACTGGTGTTTGCAAACTTTAAAAATGCGATTGCTCAATACTGTAGTATCAGTTCTATTTCGTTGGTGTATGTTTACATGTTGCGGTTGATTCGAGATTTGGACAATCTGTTTGATTGGAGCTTCAGAAGCGGATTATTATCAACCACATGTAGATTCAAAAATTAGGTGAGTATTTCCGAATACTCGAATTGCAGAATGGGCAAGTCAATTTGGATGTTAGCGAACTATTTACGGATTCTATTTCTGGTAACCAACTGTTTCGCATAAATTATTTTATTGCTGTAATCATTTAGGAATTTATGAATAAACTTATTCAACTTCACTCTGATATTGATACACGAGTAAATGCTATTCGTGAGAGTAATACTGATTGGCAATGCAAAATGGGTTGCGATGCCTGTTGTCATAGATTAGCCGAAGTACCCAGATTAACGACAATAGAATGGGACTTACTACAATCTGGGTTGGCTGCATTGCCTTCAGAAATGTTGCAAGAAATTAGAGAAGCTGTAGCTGCCTTATCAGAGCATTCAACACCATTTGTTGTGTGTCCGATGCTAGATAAATTAAAAGGTGCTTGCAGGGTATATGAACATCGTCCCGTAGCGTGCAGAACCTATGGTTACTACGTTCAGCATGATAAAGGGCTTTACTGCAACGATATTCTGACTCGTGTAACCAGTGACGATTTAAAAGATGTAGTATGGGGCAATCAAAATACGATTGATCGTCAGCTCAGTTATTTCGGTGATACCAAAGATTTAACGGAATGGTTTGCATATTGGGAAAATGTAACACGATGAAAAATCATCACACTGTCCGTTTCAATCTTTCTTTATCTACAGAAGACTTTTTGCGTGTTTATCAAGGAATTACTAAACACATTATTACCCGTACCGATGATGGACAAGTGCTTAAATTTCCTGCACAAAATATCAAACAATTTCTTACCCATAATGGTATTTATGGCTATTTTGAGATGGCGTTTTCCCCTGACCATAAATTTATAGGAATTAAACGTTTAGGATAAAAAAATGAATGATGCCTCCAAATCAGCGTCAGCTACCTATAGAGCGGTGACAATTATCTTTTCTGGTGGTAGCCTTGCGTCTTAAACTTCACTTTAGCTTTAATGGATAATTATGGACAGTTCTGTAGATAATAATTTTGTCTGGCTTGACGAATACAAGATAGGTCACGATACCGTTGACAAACAGCATCAATACTTATTTGAATTGGCAAAACGAATAGTTAATCCTGATAACGATCAGCAAGCCACCCATCTCAACGTTGAAGCGTTGTACGAATATACGCATTCACATTTTAGAGATGAAGAATTGTTAATGGAACAGAGTCATTACCCTGACTATGAACTTCACAAAAAAGCGCACAAAAAATTGATAGCACAGCTTAATGCAGTGAGTGGTGGAATTTTAACTGACGAAACTCCAAGAGCGGTCGTTGTAAAATTTATGAAAGATTGGCTTTTAATACACATTCTTGATGAAGATATGCGTTTCGGTGATTTTCTCAGAACAATCTCCAAAACTGAACAAGATGCGGCATCTAGTGATGAGACATAAAATCGCCTCCAGAACAAAGCGTGATGCCTTTTTGAAGTCTCACAAATAAAAAACTTTCATGCGGAAATTCTACACAAAAAAGCCCCGATTTGCTGTGATGCAAGTCGGGGCTTTTTCGTTCAGACGATAAATTAAAAACTAACCGTTAAAATTATCTTTTTAGGTTCAACGAGGTGATGCCCAAACCTTGCAACGCGGCTGGAATATCACTGTATTTCAATTTTCAATTGCACCATAATAGGCACACGTTTTTAACCGACAAACTGCAAAAAAATTATGTTAAAAGTTCGGTTTTTCAAAACTGAAAATGGTGCTGAACCCGTACGCGATTGGCTTAAAGATTTGAGTATCGTTGATAAAAAAATTATCGGTTGCGACATCAAAACAGTGCAATACAGTTTTCCGATGGGCAAGCCGCTTGTTGCATCGTTGGGAAATGGTTTGTGGGAAATCAGGTCACGCATCACTGATGGCATTGCGCGAGTTATCTTTTTTGAATATCACAGCGATTTGATTTTGCTGCACGGCTTTATCAAGAAAACGCAAAAAACACCCATTCACGACATCGATTTGGCAATTAGCCGAAAAAATAAGTTAATCAACGCAAAGTAATAACGGAGTAAATCAACATGAATGAACAATATCTTGGCTCTGATTTCGATGATTTTTTAGCAGAAGAAAATTTGCTTGAGGAATGTCAAGCTGTTGCAATTAAGCGGGTGATTGCTTTTCAATTGATGCAATTTATTGAAGAAAATAAATTATCGAAATCCGAAGTTGCCAGACAATTACAAACCAGTCGAACTGCGTTAGATAGGTTACTCAATCCAAATAACACGTCTGTCACGCTTGAATCCATCGTTAAAGTGGCTCGTTTAACACAAAAACGGCTGTCGATTTCTTTGGCGTAGAAAGCAAAAAAAGCCCCGCTTTGCTGTGATGCAAGTCGGGGCTTTTTAGAGTTTTTTAGTCGTAATGATTGTTAATGTCAATCAGCGTGATTTGGTCATTTTCAATAATTGAACTTGTGATTCATCAAATTACGACAAATAATCAATAAATTTTATTTCATGCACTGCTAAATTATTTCCATTTGGCGTTGCATCTTTTCTGGTTAAATATCATGTCTGAAAAAAACATAAAACAAATATATGATGAATATGCTGCTGAAATGGCAAAGCTGTATTTTCATAAAAGTACAATACACGACCTCTATAAAAATGAACTAGAGCGATTAAAAAATCCGAACTATAAAAATTCTGAAGACATGGTGTTTGAAGATTTTCGGGATGGTCAATTAAAAAAATTCGAGATGGTTGAAACTAACCTTGAAGAACAGCAAGAGTTAATATTCATACTTAAAAATAGGCAATATCAATGGCTTGTTGCCGAAGCGTTTGAACACTTTGATGATTTTATTGAAAATGCTTATGCGTACATTGGTTATATAGATAATTCATGTTGGCCAATGCGTGATTATGGGAACATCAAGTTAAATGAATTGGGTAATAAAAAATTTGATTGGTTTTTAACACAAAGCCAATCAAAAAAAACTAAAGATATTCTTAACGAATTTAGAACACTGTTTCCTGATTTAAAATCTATTGAATCAGAACCTATTAAAGCTAATAAGAAAAAGTTGCATCCTAAATTTGTACTAAATTTTATAGCGCAATTAAGGCATAGAATCGTTCACAACGGAGGTAAAGTGAACGACAAAACGGCATTTATTAAAACGATTTTTGCTGAATCTGGAATATCTAATAAATCCAATAAAGGGCAGTATGATGATTTCATAAATTATTTTCTTTGTGGAAAAGAAAATGGGAAACTCGATAAGTCCATTATTCTTTTAGAACATCATAATAATGATGAATTCACTCCATTGACTTTCCATCCTATTAGCCGTGTTTTTGACTGTCTGATGTCCTACTCCGTTATTCTGTGTGAACTTATTGAAAATTACGAAGATAAAAATGTTCCATGCACTATTTATTAGGAAAATACAGATGAGAGCTTTAATGTTCATAGTAGCCTTAGTGGCTGTTGTATAAGGACATTAGGCATCAAGAAGATTGATTACATAAAAAACGGCGCATTAAAAACCTAATGCGCCGTTTTTGTTCCAAAATCAAAAACGATGAGTAATTCCAGCATCTTTCAAAATACTGTTTGCGGTATGACGCGATTTGCAATTGTGATTCACGGTAACTGAAACACCATTTGGGCAAAGCCAAATTTCATGTGAACCTTTGCCTGAACGAAGTAATTTACAACCGTGTTTAAGCAACAATTCTTTGAGTAGTTTTTCATAACCATTCATACAGCAAATGGGGCTTGATGAAATGCACAATATGTTGATTTTATCTTGACCAAATTCGGTACGTTTAACGCAAGAATTTCAGGCAGTAAAATCTTAACTTCTTTTTCTAATTCGTCTAACGTTTCAGATTCCACGATTAAACCTTTTAAATCCGAGCTTGTTGCAACATAAACGTTAGCTTCAACGTCATAAATAACATCAACTTTGATTAAAAGAGGAATTCCAATCGATGCAAAAAACTCTGCAAATAGCCATCCTAAACGATACATATCATCACCTTGTTTTAATTCAAATAAAAAACGGGACATCAGAAAAATTCCAATGCCCCGTTATTTTCACACCTCCACGAATGTGGAGAAGGATAATGGGTCAGAAAACGCGCCCTGCCAAGTGAAAGAAACATCCCCACACATGTGGGGAAATACAACTGGCTTTAGCCGCCAAAGTCGTCGAGCATAATGTTCTCAGCCTCAACGCCGTTGTTAATCAACATGTTGATAACAGACGTATTCATGATTGGAGGCCCACACATGTAGAACTCACAATCTTCAGGTGCTGGATGTTTCTTAATGAATTCTTCTTCCAACACGTTGTGAATAAAGCCTGTGTAACCTGTCCAATTATCTTCAGGCAATGGATCAGAGAGTGCTGTGTGCCAAGTAAAGTTTGGATTTTCACGCGCCAACATATCGAAATCTTCTACATAGAACATTTCACGTTTGCTACGCGCACCATACCAGAAGGTCATTTTGCGTTTTGATTTCAACCGACGAAGTTGGTCGAAAATGTGTGAACGCATGGGAGCCATACCCGCACCGCCGCCAACAAAGACCATTTCGGCTTCGGTTTCGCGTGCATAAAATTCACCGTAAGGTCCTGACACGATACATTTATCACCTGGTTTCAAGTTAAAAATGAACGATGACATGATACCTGGCGGCGCATTAGGCACATTGAAAGGTGGCGTTGCAATACGCACATTCAACATGATTTCTTTTTCTTCTGGATAAGAAGCCATTGAATAAGCACGCAACGCTGGTTCTTTCACGTTTGAAACATATTGCCACAAATTGAATTTGTCCCAATCGCCACGGAAACGTTCTGCCACGTCGAAATTTTTATAATCCGCAACGTGTGGTGGACATTCGATTTGAATATAACCACCTGCGCGATATTTGATTTCTTCGCCTTCTGGCAATGACAACACCAATTCTTTAATGAAAGTTGCCACGTTATTGTTTGATTTAACGGTACATTCCCATTTTTTCACGCCGAAAACGCTGTCTTCGACTTCGATGTCCATGTTGCTTTTAACAGCTACTTGACATGCTAAACGCTCACCGTGTGCCGCTTCACGTTTGGTAATGTGACTTAACTCAGTTGGCAAAATATCGCCGCCACCTGAATGGACTTTCACTTTACATTGACCACAAGTACCACCACCGCCACACGCAGATGACACGAATAAACCGTTGTCTGCGAGGGCGTTTAATAATTTTGAACCTGACGGGACATGAATTGTCTTTTCTTCGTTGATAACGATTTCAACATCACCTTCCGCTACAAGTTTCTTTTTCGCGCCGATGATGACAAACACCAACGCAATCACAAAACCCGTGAAGATGATAATCCCTAAAATAATTTCCAGCATGACGTTACCTTCCTAGAGTTGAATGCCTGAGAAAGCCATGAAGCCCAAAGACATCAGACCCGCTGTAATAAACGTGATGCCCAAACCTTGCAACGCGGCTGGAATATCACTGTATTTCAATTTTTCGCGCACGCCAGCCATAACTGTAATTGCCAACGCCCAGCCCAAGCCACTTCCGATACCGTAAGTAACGCTTTCGCCGAAGTTGTAATCACGTTCAATCATGAACAAGCTACCGCCCAAAATCGCGCAGTTCACGGTAATCAATGGTAAGAAAATACCAAGTGCTTGATACAACGCAGGGAAAAATTTATCTAAAATCATTTCCAAGATTTGTACCAACGCCGCAATCATACCGATACAGGCAAGCAACGCTAAAAAGCTCAAATCCACGCCTTTAATGCCAAGCCACGCAAGCGCGTCTTCTTTTAAAAGAGTGTGATAAACGAGGTTGTTCGCAGGGACGGTAATCGCTTGCACGACCATAACCGCAATCCCTAAACCCATCGCAGTCGAAACTTTTTTCGATACCGCAATGAACGTACACATTCCTAAAAAGAACGATAACGCAAGGTTCTCAATGAAAACCGCTTTAACAAATAAACTGATATAGGCTTCCATTAGTGATGCCCTCCTTCTTCGCCGTGTGAAATCGACATGATTTTGAATTCAATGGCTTCACGTTGTTTTGGTTTCCATTCACGAACTGCCCAAATGAGCAAACCGATAATGAAAAACGCGCTAGGTGGCAACAACATCAAACCGTTTGGATCGTACCAGCCACCATCTTTGGTTAATTTTAAAACTTCGATACCAAGCAATTTGCCTGAACCAAAAATTTCGCGGAACGTTGCCACGATAATCAAAATCAAGCTGTAGCCCAAACCGTTACCGATACCGTCGATAAAACTTTCGAGCGGTGGGTTTTTCATCGCATACGCTTCAGCACGACCCATAACGATACAGTTGGTGATAATCAAACCAACGAAAACCGATAATTGTTTGCTCACGTCATACGCGAACGCTTTTAACAATTGGTCAACCACGATTACAAGCGACGCGATAATGGTCATTTGTACGATAATCCGAATGCTGCTCGGAATATGGTTACGAATTGCCGAAATTGCCGCGCTTGAACACGCCGTTACCATCGTCAACGCCAACGCCATGATGAGCGAGGTTGACATTTGTGACGTAACCGCAAGAGCCGAACAAATCCCCAATACTTGCAACGTAATCGGGTTGTTTTCGACTAACGGTTCAGTCAATACTTTTTTTGTTTCATCATTCAATAATTCGCTCATTAGTTTGCTCCTTTAACCGTTCTGACTTTCGCCAAATAAGGCGCGAAACCTTCTTTACTTGTCCAATATCTGACTAAGTTCGTTACGCCTGTACTGGTTAAAGTCGCACCTGCTAAACCATCCACTTGGTATTGTGAACCTGCTTTGCTGGTATCTACTGTGCCTTTAATCAAACTTAACGCAGGTTCGCCTACGCCAGCTTCACCCAGTGAACCTTTTTCAGAAGAGGCTTGCTCGGTTTCAGCATAGATTTTTTTGCCTTTCCAAAGCGCACGCCAGTTTGGATTCACAACTTCGCCACCCAATCCTGGTGTTTCAGCTTGGTCGTAGAAGTTGATACTTTGAACAGTTTGACCATCTGCTTCAACAGATAAGAAACCGTACAGTGTTGACCACAAACCATAACCGTTGATTGGCAAAATAATTGATTTCGTCGCGCCGCCTTCTTTTACTAAATAGACTTTTGCCAATTTCGCTTTAACACGAATGTGAGCAATGTCTTTGTCTTTCGTAATTGAAACGCTTTGCGCTGGGTCTTTTGCTGCTTTACGTTGGTCATACGCATTTGCGTCACCGTCAGCATAGTTACCTGTTTCCAAATCGACTAATTTCGCTTCGATTCTTTCCGCAAACGCTTTTTCGATATTGGTATCAGCTTGTAACAAGCCAGCAACATCTAAAATGTTTTTCTTCATGTCGAGTTCTTTGTTGCTGACTTGAAGTGGTTTTAACGCCACTGCCGCCATCGAAACAAAAACCGCACAAACTAAACATAACGCTACCGCAATCGCGATAGTTTTTTCCAAACTGTCATTGCCTAAACCGAGAATTTTTTCGGCATAGGCTTTGAATTTGCGATATGACTCGTATTGCTCAAGTTTTTCGCAAACTTTATTTAATTTTTCACATTTAGGCG
>JAQTOT010000120.1:5046-8693 GCA_028713145.1 Methylococcales bacterium | reverse complement strand
GCATCGAAAACAACTTGAATATCGACCATCGGCAGTGCATCGGTATGCACAAAATACACACGGCTTCCGTTTTCTGTTTGCCAATTTTCAATCGCTGCGGCGGCAAACGTATTTGCACTCACGAAAGTCATTGCCATCGCAAAATAACATTTCAATTTCATAGAAACACGCCTAATAAAATGATCAGAAAAATACCCATGCTAATTGCGATGACACGATGTTTGGGATGCTCTAAATGCGTTTTTATTTTTGTTAAGAGTTTTATAGGTGATTTTTTAGACTCTTCGAGTATTGCAAAATCATCCCCCATTGTTGAGTAAAAACTGCCACATTTTGGGCAATTCAATTCAAAATCGTGGCGCACATGTCCACAAGAAAGGCATTTAGTCATTGCTAACTCCGTGAACAATTGTGGATGGCAATTGGTGCTTAACGTTAGTAAACGTTCCCGATGATTCAGATTCAACCTTTTCAGAATCTGAATCCGTAATAATTTCAGTATAAAAACTACCGCATTTTGGGCAATTTAACTGGACTTCGTTATGCAAATGACCACAAGAAAGACATTTAGTCATGAAAAACTCTTTTGAAAATGTGATTAACCATGTTGATTGCGCTTACCTTAAATCAACAAGTTCCTAACTGCAATAAGGTGTTTGCCATTTCAACAATCTCTTTAGGTGGAATATCCTTAATCGAATAATCCCGTTTATTGAGTTTGCGTGGATTTACCATTGAGGATGATTTTAACACTTTGTTAATTGGCGTTTGATAAACCCGACTAATCGGCGTGCAACCGAATAAAGTAATTGACGGCGTATTCAGTCCCCACGCGATATGTGTAGGCCCTGTGTCATTACCAATCACTAAATCCACTTGCGAGAGTAACGCTTTCAAATCATTCAAATTTAAGGCAGGCAAAACGCGAATAAATTCAGACTGCGCTGCCATCGTTTCAGCCGCTTCACGTTCACTTTCATTTCCCCAAATCACCAAACAATTTTGTTGCAGCGCGTTGGCAACTTGGACAAATTTTTCTGCTGGATAATTGCGACTTGCCCATGTTGAACCAATCACAAACAGGATATTTTTCAAATTACGTTGTAAAAAATGGCTGAAATCAACACTCGGCTCGTGAAAAAACAAGAACGGCTTTTTATTTAAAATTTCATCGTATGAAATTGAAAAATCTAACGGCTCTGCCAAAACGGCACAATTTCGGTCAATTGTGTTTGCATCGTAAGCACAAGCCACTTTTTGTTTATAAAACAAGGATGCCAGCGATTCACGAATCGAATGATTATCAAAGCCAGCCACATTTTTGCCCAAAATTTTTGCCGTAATCGCGGATTTTAATAAGCCTTGCGCGTCAATCACTAAATCGTAATTAGCTTGTGCGTACTGTTTCACAGTTTTGATTTCGTTAAAAATAGCGAATTTGTGCGTTTTAGCGGCTTTTAAATTGACAGTTAAAATGTTTGAAATGTGCGGGTTATCTTGCAATAAATCAGCAAATCGCGCTTCAACTAGCCAATCGATTTGTGAATCAGGAAAACGCGCTTTGATAAATTGCAATGCAACCATCGCATGAACGATGTCGCCGAGCGCAGAAAGTTTAACGATAGCAATTTTCATAACTGAATTAACTCCGCAACTTGCTCAGGCAAAATACCTGTTAAACATTCTCGATGACCTAACGGGCAATCACGTTTAAAACACGGCGAGCAAGGCAAATTTAGTGTGACAATTTTTGCCTGTGCGTGTAACGGTGGCGTAAATTTCGGGTCAGACGAACCATAAAGTGCAATCACTTTTTTGTCGAGCGCGGCGGCAACGTGCATCAAACCTGAATCATTACTTACAACGGTATGCGAAAGCGAAAGCAAATCAACCGCCTGCGTTAAATCGGTTTTGCCTGCAAAATCTTGGCAATGCCAACCTGTAAGTTTGTTAATTTCCTCCGTGACAGGTTTGTCTTTTTCAGAACCAATCAACCAACAAGCCCAACCTTGAGCCATTTTTTGCAAAGCTAATTCGGCAAAATGCGCTTCAGTCCACCGTTTTGCACTGCCAAATTCTGCACCTGCACACAAAACTAAAATTGGATTGGTAAGACGTAAATTAAATTTCTCAATCACTGCACGTTGCTGTTGTGCGGTGACGTTTAAATTAGGGAATTTAAAGCACATCCCCCCCTGCCCCCCTTCAAAGGGGGGAGGAAGTTGAGCGAGTGCAACAAATCGTTGCACCGTCATTGTTAAAATCGATTTGTCCAATTTTCGTGCATCGTTGAGTAAACCATAACGCATTTCACCCACAAATCCTGTGCGCTGTGGAATGTTTGCAAAAAAAGGAATCAACGCCGATTTCCATGAATTCGGCAATACAATTGCTTGATCATATTTTTCAGCGCGTAATTTTTTACCCAATTCAAAACGCGCTTTCAATCCAAACTCACCGTGCAAAATCGGCATCACAAAGGTGTTTGAAACTTGCGGCATTCGCGCCAGTAAACCTTGTGACCATGCGGGTGCAAGCACGTCAATTTGACAGTCTGGTTGCTTTTCTTTAAGCGCGATAAACAGGCTTTGCGCCATGACCATATCGCCCACCCACGACGGTGCGATTATCAAAATTTTCATTATTTTTTCACCGCGTTTAAATTCCAAGGGGCTGTTTCAATGGTGCCTTCTAAATGTTTTTCCGTTTTGTCCTCAAAATCACTCAAAAAATCCAAACCTGTTTGCGCTTCAACCGTATCGATGGTGGTAATAAATTGGGTTAACGGCTCTTTTCCTGTCACGGTTTGCGGCACGATAAAAGCCAGTGCAAATGCAGGTTTGCTGTCTGATTCTTCAGTAACGTAAATTTTATAAAAGGCTTTTGGAACATCAACGTGCCATAAATTAGACGATAATTTTTCAGGATTTTCAGAAAAAATAGGCCCTGTAATGACCCACACTTTGCCAAAATTTCGAGCAAAAAAAGACAATTCTGTTTCTTCTAAACGTTTCCAAACTTGCTGATTTAATTTTGGACGTTGTGGACTGATGTTGGTCATTAAAAAACTGTCAGCTTGCGCGTATTTGCCATAAAGACTGCTCATCGCAAAATTGGGCGCGTTATGTCCACGATCAAAACCACTTTTTGTGTAATCATCGTGGTCAACACGATTCAATGCTCGCCAATCGGTTTGAAAATGTGAAGGTCGTTTTAATTGTTCGGTGTTATTTGGCAAAGGCGTGAGCGTGTATTCAACCCAAAGTGGATTACCGCGCAAATCAGAATAACCAACAATAAAACCGTTATTTCGCAACGTGCGAAACCATGTATGGGTATTGAATGTTGAAATCGCTTGTGGTTCGCCTTGATAAAGTAATGCTGGACGTGCAACTAAAACTTCATAACCATAACCGCAGAAAATTAACGTCAAAATCGGCAAGATGACACGCGGATACGATTGTAAAAAACGAAAGCCCGCCATGAAAAAGTGCATCGTTTTATTCATTGTTTAACCCAATTTTTTCCATTCTTCAGGCACTTCCCAATTTGTTGCCCACATTTCAAATACGTCAGCAGGCATCGGTTTTGCAATCGCATAACCTTGCGCGTAATGGCATTTCAAATTTGACAATGCAACACCGTGT
>JAQTOT010000120.1:0-5036 GCA_028713145.1 Methylococcales bacterium | reverse complement strand
TGCAATCACATAACGTTTAAACGAGGACGCTAAACCAATCACGCCTTCAACAATCGCTAAATCATCAATGTCAAACAGCATATCGCGCACAAATGATTGATCAATTTTCAAAATATCGGCAGGCAAATGTTTCAAATAACTCAGCGACGAATAGCCTGTGCCGAAATCGTCCAGCGAAAATTTCACGCCTAACGCTTGGCAAGCAATCATTGTTTTCGAAGTTTGCGTTAAATCATGCAAGGCTTCGGTTTCTAAAATTTCAAGTTCAAAATAGTGAGGATTTGCGCTGGGATATTGGCGTAATAAACTTTCAAGTTGCCCGACAAAATCGATACTTTGCAGCATGCGTGCAGATAAATTCACACTCAGTGTCCACATCAAACCGCGTTCGTGCCAGCTTGAAAGTTGCACTAACGCTTTATTCATCACCCA
Source organism: Methylococcales bacterium (assembly GCA_028713145.1). Classification (GTDB taxonomy): domain Bacteria; phylum Pseudomonadota; class Gammaproteobacteria; order Methylococcales; family Methylomonadaceae; genus UBA10906. The sequence goes on along the minus strand of JAQTOT010000120.1, from coordinate 4,604 downwards.
TGTATCTAAACGCATGGCAAGCGGATGATGTTCAATTAAATTCAAAAATTCACTAGGCATAATCAAACCGCGCTCTGGATGTTGCCAGCGAATCAGGGCTTCTGCGCCGATAATAATCCCTTTTTGCATATCCACTTTAGGCTGAAAATGCAGCACAAATTCATCTTTGAATATCGCATTTTCAATGGCTTGTAACGCACTTTGATGCACTTGAAATTCATGCGCCATTTCCATGTTGTAAATCTTGAAACTATTTTTGCGCGTTTGTTTGGCTTCGTACATTGCTTGATCAGCGTGACGCAGCAACGTATCAGCATCTGCGTTATCGTTAGGATAAATCGTGACACCAATACTTGCTGAAATAGAAATCAGACTTTCTTTGACACGAAACGGCAAACTAATTGCCTCGAGCAAACGATAAAGCGTCGTTTCACATTCTTCGTGTGAATGTAAATTGAGCAGTAAAAATACAAATTCATCACCACCCAAACGCGCAACCGTATCGTCTTCGCGCAAGGCATTTTTAATGCGTTTTGCAGCTTCAATTAACAAATAATCGCCCGATTTTCGTCCGACTTTATCGTTCACCGTTTTAAACGCATCCAAATCGATATAACCCACTGCCATTAAATTTTGCTCACGTTTTGAATGTGCGAGCGCAAGCTGCATTCTGTCAGCAAGTAATAACCGATTGGGCAAACCCGTTAACATATCGTGATGCGCGATATATTCGAGTTGCTGCGCGTGGGCTTTTAATTCGGTGACATCTTCGTAAATACCTAAGACACCAATCACATTTTGTTTTTTGTCGTGTAGCGGCACTTTTGAAGTGCGTGAGACAATCTTTTCACCATTAGGCAAAATCAACGGTTTTTCGTAATTAAGTTTTGCTTTGTTAGATAGCGCGACGCGTCGATCATCTGCCTGATAATTTTGAGCAAATTCCGCCCACGGTAATTCAAAATCATTTTTTCCAATCAATTCCACATCAGAATTAAGACCTGCATCTTTTACGAATGCGGCATTTGCGCCTAAATAATTACCGTCTAAATCTTTCCAAAAAATACGAACTAACGGCGTGTTATCAACCACAGATTTAAATAAATGCAACGATTGTTGCAATGCGGATTCGAGTTCATGACGAGTGTTAATTTCTCGCCGCAAACGAAAATTCCAATAAATAACCCAAAATAGCGCAATCAGTAATGGCAACGCATATTTTGTAAATCGTTTCCAATGCAAATTATCTTCAACACTCAAACTTAACCAACGATTTTGAATTTCTTCTTTTTCATGTTCAGGTATGGCATTTAAGGCTTTTGAAAGCAAACTAATCAATTCAGGATGCGCTTTTAATGCGCCCATGCGGTGATTACTGCGATATTCCGTTTCGCCAGCAAAGCGCAAATTGAGCATGCCACTTCTTTTGATTTCATAATTCACCGAAGCGGCATCGCCAATATACGCATCTACCTCGCCTTTGCTTAGTAATTGCAATGCTTTGCTGATATTTTCTGCTTCAGTAATTTGAATTTGTGGATAATCTTGAGCAATCAATTCGGCAATAAAATACCCCTTTTCAATGACTACTTTTTTACCTGCCAGTTTTGCTAATCCACCAATAAAATTATTGGTTCCGTTATCGACAATGATAATAGGATTGCTAATAAAGGCTTCGGTGAAGTTTAAATACTGTTCACGGCTAGGCGTTTTATTCACATCGGTGAGCATATCAATTTCACCATGTTCTGCCATAACAATGGCTTGTGCGAATGTTTTGTCTTTGACAATGTCAAACTTCACGCCAAGAATTGATTCAACGTTGTGCAAATAATCTGCACTTAAACCAACATAGTCGTTTTTATCGTTAAGCCATTCATAAGGCGCAAATGTCGAATCAATCCCAACACGAATAACAGGATGTTGCGTGAGCCACGTTTTTTCTTCATTGGTAATTTGCAGTGACTGATATTTTTGTTGCTTGTAAATAAAGCCATTTAATTTATCGGTGGATTTGACCAAACCAAGTTCTTTATAAGTTTGAGCAATGCGTTCGAAACGTTTGTTATCAGAAAAACCAATCGGCACGGCATGAGGCGTAATCATTTTGAATGTTTCACGCGCTTCAAATTTCAAATGTTCTTGCGTGAGATGTTGCGTGTTGTATTGCTCAAGAATAAGTTGCGTGATTTCGTCAGGATGAGCAATGGCATATTCCCAACCTTTGAGTGACGCGCGTAAAAATTTTTCCACGCGCAATGGATGCAATTTGATTTCTTCTTCGGTGGTAAAAAGGTTATCGCCTAAAAAATCTATCCCGTAATTACGAGGATCAATAATGTTAATTTCCACGTTGCGTTGTTTGTAACGATTAACTTCATCCGTTGAATATGCCGCTACAACATCCGTTCGACCTTGAATTAAATCGTCAATTTTTCCCGAATTTGGCAGATGAATAAAATCTTTTTCCGTTAAACCTGATTCGTAAAGAATGGCTCGCAACGAAGCATTATCGTAATTATCATCCATAATTTTTTTGCCGCGCATTTCGTAACAGCTTGAAATACCAGATGATTTAAGTGCGACATAAACAAGTGGATTGTGCTGAAAAATAGAGGCTAAAACGACAACAGGCAAACCATTTAATCGGTCTGTAACTAACGCCGCATCCGCAACGCCATATTCACTTTCACCGTTAATCACTTGTGCAATGTTATTTGTACCAATTTTGCGTTCGCGTAATTCCACATCTAAATTTTCTTGCGCGTAAAAACCTTTCGCTTTCGCCGCGTAATAGCCCGCAAATTGAAATGAATGTAACCATTTCAATTGCAAACTTACTTTTTCAGGCGCAGCAAAAACAGGCAAGCAAACGCTAAGTAATAATCCAAGAATAAGAAGACGCAATGAACGCATGAATGACTTAATAAGATAGCTCAACGATAAAAGTGTGAATTCTAACATTTTATCTTGCTTTACAATGGACACAATCCTTTGCAATTTCATGTTTTCTTTTAAATTTATGCACAATCTTCTCGTGGTCGGTACTAGCTCAGATGCGGGCAAAACCAGTGTTGTCATGGCATTAAGCCGTATCTTTTCTGATTTAGGCGTAAACGTTGCACCGTTTAAAGCGCAAAACGTTTCGAATAATTCTTGCGTGACAATTGAAGGTCGAGAAATTTCCCGCGCTCAATATTTTCAAGCACAAGCTGCTCGAACGCCGCCGAGTTATTTATTTAATCCTGTGTTACTCAAATCTTATGCAAACGGCGGCGTGCAAGTGGTTGTGAATGGTTTGGTGCATAAAAATCAGCCGATTTCTGCGTATTTCGATGAAATTGATGAGTTGAAATGCCACGTCAAAAATGCGTTTTCGCAATTACTGCGCGATTACGAGTTAGTCATTGCCGAAGGTGCAGGCTCACCTGTTGAACTGAATTTATTACACAAAGATTTATCCAATACCTTCATCGCCGAAACGTTTAATTCAAAAATAATTCTAGTTGCAGATATTGAACGTGGCGGCGTATTTGCGTCAATTTATGGCACGTTAGCGTTGCTTGCCCCGCAAATTCGGCAAAATGTCATCGGTGTGATTATCAATAAATTTCGTGGTGACAGACGTTTTTTTGATGAAGGCGAAAAAATTATTGAAGAACAATTTGGCGTACCCGTTTTAGGCGTGTTGCCCTTTTTACCACTCAATATCGATATGGAAGATTCGCAATCACTGCACAATTATTGCCAACGACGTTCGAACGTAAAAATAAAAATCGCCATTATTGCCACGCCAAAACTCAGTAATTACAACGATTTCGATGTTCTCATGGCAGATGACGAACTGGATGTGACGCTGATTCACGATTTTCAGACGTTAGATTATTTTGATGTTGTGTTACTTGCAGGCAGTAAAAGTGTGCTTTCAGATTTGCGCTGGTTAAAAAGTAACGGCTTGTTTGCTGAGATTCAAAAATTCGAAAAAGCCATTTTTGGTATTTGTGGCGGTTATCAAATGTTATGCGAAAAACTCGATGATGCTTTCGCTTTAGAATCCGACACGCCGAGTTGTGAAACAGGATTTGCCTTCATTCCAGACACTGTGAAATACGAAGAACCGAAAATTTTAAATTTGGGCGAATACGAAATTTTTGATTTTGAAGTTAAAGGCTATGAAATTCATTGCGGAAGACTTGAAAAATATCCGCTTTTTTATCAATCAGAACGCATTTGTGGCACGCACGTTCACGGCATTTTTGATAACAACGACTTCCGCACGGCGTATTTTAAAAAGCTCAATTCAAATTATCACGGCTTTGATTACACGGTTTATCGAGAAAACGCGATTGATACGTTTACCAATATGGTGAAAGACAATTTGAAATTAGACCTGATATTGAAGGAGTTAGCATAAGTGAAAACGTTATTTATGGGCGGTGTGAAAAGTGGCAAATCGTGTTTGGCTGAAAACTATATTTTGAAAAATTTTGCCACGCAAAAGCCGTATTATCTCGCGACAACGCAGTTGCTCGATGCAGAAATGCAGCAACGTATTCTGATTCACAAACAACGGCGAGAAGAATTTTTCATCACAATTGAAGAAC
>JAQTOT010000119.1 GCA_028713145.1 Methylococcales bacterium | reverse complement strand
TGGTTTGCCGCGAGTTGCAGATTTGTTTGAAGCTCGCAAAACCAAAGATCCTGCGATTTTGGCGGAGGCGACAGGTACAATCTCTTTTGGAAAAGAAACGAAAGGCAAACAACGTGTTTCGATTACTGATGCAAACGGTGAAGTGTATGAAACGTTGATTCCGAAATGGCGGCACATTACCGTTTTCGAGGGTGAACAAGTCGAGAAAGGTGAAACGATTGCTGAAGGTGAATTAACGCCGCATGACATTTTGCGTTTGCGCGGTATTGAAGAGTTGGCGAATTATTTGGTCAAAGAAATTCAAGATGTGTACCGTTTGCAAGGCGTAAAAATCAACGATAAACACATTGAAGCGATTATTCGTCAAATGTTGAGAAAAGTTGAAATTACAGCAGGCGGTGATACGAGCTTCTTGAAAGGTGAGCAAGTCGAACGCGCGGCGATGCGCGAAGAAAACGATAAAGCCGAAGCGGCAGGTAAAATTCCAGCAAGTTATGATTCGATTTTACTCGGTATTACCAAAGCGTCTTTGGCAACAGAATCATTTATTTCTGCTGCATCATTCCAAGAAACGACGCGAGTTTTGACGGATGCTGCGGTGCGTGGTTTGAGTGACAACTTGTTAGGTTTGAAAGAAAACGTCATCGTTGGTCGATTGATTCCAGCGGGAACGGGACTTGCCTATCATGAAGGTCGTCGTCAACGCTTAGCGCAACAAGCAGAACAAATTATTGAAGTCGAATCATCGGCGACAATTGACGTGGATGATGTTGAAGAGCAATTAAAACAAGCATTAAACATTTGAAACATTTAGGCTTGACCTGGTGTTAAATAGTCAGTATCATAATCTGCTACAGTCAGCTATTGTGCTTTAGGTTAGAGCCAATTAGCTCCGTTTTAGCAGGTTGTGAACGGGCAGTTAAAATAATTTTGGAGTAAAAGTATGGCAACGATCAATCAATTGGTTCGCAAGCCTCGAGCTAAAAAAATAGAAAAAAGCAATGTTCCCGCTTTGGAAGCGTGTCCGCAACGTCGTGGTGTTTGCACTCGTGTTTATACGACCACACCTAAAAAACCGAACTCAGCTCTTAGAAAAGTTGCTCGTGTTCGATTAACAAATGGTGCAGAAGTAAGTAGCTACATTGGTGGTGAAGGTCACAATTTACAAGAGCATTCCGTGGTTTTGATTCGCGGTGGTCGTGTAAAGGATTTGCCAGGTGTTCGTTATCACGTTGTGCGCGGTAGCTTAGATGCTTCTGGTGTAAATAACAGAAAATGTGGTCGTTCTAAATATGGAACTAAACGTCCTAAAGGTTAATTGGTAAGTAAATGTCAAGAAGAAGAGTAGCTACAAAAAGAGAAATTATTCCAGATCCACGATTTGGCAGCGTAATGTTGACCAAGTTCATGAATATGATTATGGAAAGCGGCAAGAAGTCAGTTGCCGAAAGTATTATTTATGGCGCGTTGGATGCAATTGAACGCAAAGGTCATGAAGCACCGTTAGATATTCTTTCTAAAGCATTGGAAAACGTTCAGCCTCGCGTGGAAGTTAAATCACGTCGTGTTGGTGGTGCAACGTATCAAGTGCCGGTAGAAGTTCGTCCAGCTCGTCGTTTGGCGTTGTCAATGCGTTGGTTAATTGATGCGTCTCGTAAAAGAAACGAACGTACGATGGCTGCAAAGTTAGCTGGTGAATTATTGGATGCGTTTGAAAGTCGCGGTTCGGCTGTTAAAAAACGTGAAGATACTCATCGTATGGCTGAGGCGAATAAAGCCTTCTCGCATTACCGTTGGTAAGAGGTTAATTGGTCGTTGTGGCACGGAAAACACCGATAGAAAAATATCGTAATATTGGCATCATGGCTCACATTGATGCAGGTAAAACCACGACGACTGAACGAATTTTGTATTACACTGGTGTCTCTCATAAAATGGGAGAGGTTCATGACGGCGCAGCTGTTATGGATTGGATGGTACAAGAGCAAGAGCGTGGCATTACAATTACATCAGCAGCGACAACTTGTTTTTGGAGTGGAATGCGAGGGCAGTATGAACAGCATCGCATTAACATTATTGACACACCTGGACACGTTGATTTCACAATTGAAGTTGAACGGTCGTTGCGGGTTTTAGATGGAGCATGTGCTGTTTTGTGTGCTGTCGGCGGCGTTGAACCACAGTCTGAAACGGTTTGGCGGCAAGCTGATAAATATGAAGTTCCTCGGCTAGCATTTGTGAATAAGATGGATCGCATCGGTGCTGATTTTTTCGGCACGGTTGATCAGATAATAACGCGTTTAGCTGCAAATCCCGTTTTATTACAGTTGCCAATCGGCAAAGAAGATGGTTTTAAAGGTGTTGTTGACTTGGTTAGCATGAAAGCCATTTATTGGCATGATGCAAACATGGGAATCACTTTTGATGAATTGGATATTCCAGCGGATTTGCTTTTGGATGCAAATAAGTGGCGGGAATCACTGATTGAAGCTGCTGCAGACGTTAGCGAAGAATTAACTGATAAGTATCTTGAAAATGGTTTTTTGACCAATGAAGAAATTAAATTCGGGATTCGGGGCTTAACGATTGCAAACAAAATAGTTCCCGTTTTTTGTGGAACTGCTTTTAAAAATAAAGGGGTTCAGGCATTACTTGATGCGGTAGTTGATTATTTACCCGCTCCGACAGATATAAGACCTGTTCAAGGTATTTTGACAGATGGTGTTTCTGATTCTGTCAGAGTTGCTAGCGATACGGAGCCTTTTTCGGCATTAGCGTTTAAGATTGCAACGGATCCTTTTGTTGGTGTGTTAACGTTTTTTAGAGTTTATTCTGGTGTTTTAGCAGTTGGAGACACTATTTTTAACGCTACCAAAATGAAGCGTGAGCGCATTGGGAAAATTGTTCAATTGCACGCTAACAGTCGTGAAGAAGTAAAGGAAGTTTTTGCAGGTGATATTGCGGCAATTATTGGTTTAAAAGATGTCACTACTGGTGATACGCTTTGCGACATGAAAGATCCGATTATTTTGGAAAAAATTGTATTTCCAGAACCCGTGATTTCAATTGCGATTGAGCCAAAAACGAAAGCAGACGAAGATAAAATGACCGCTGCATTGGAACGTTTGGCGCAAGAGGATCCTTCTTTTAAAACGAGTGTTGATTCGGATTCAGGGCAATTGGTTATTTCTGGAATGGGTGAATTGCATTTAGACATTATCGTCGATCGCATGAAGCGCGAATTTAATGTTGATGCAAGTGTCGGGGCACCACAAGTTACTTATCGTGAAACAATTGGTTCAATTTTCGAACAAGAGACCGAGTTTTTCCGTCAAATGGGAGCAAAAGCGCAATATGCTCACATTAAGTTGCGATTAGAACCTTTAGAACGCGGTTCTGGCTATGAATTTGTAAGTGATGTTTCAAAAGGAGCTGTACCTGTTGAATACGTTCAAGCTGTGGATAAAGGAATTCAAGATCAGCTTCGTGGTGGTATTTTAGCTGGTTATCCTGTTTTAGATGTGAAGGCAACATTGTTTGATGGTTCTTATCACGATGTTGATTCAAATGAATCTGCTTTCCGCACGGCGGGGGCGATGTGTTTTAGGGAAGGGGCTAAAAATGCCACTCCCACTTTGTTAGAGCCAATGATGCGTGTTGAAGTGATCACTCCTGAAGAATACATGGGGGATGTCGTTGGTGATATTAGTAAGCGACGTGGTGTTATTCAATCAATGAAGGACAGTGCGTCTGCAAAAATGATTAACTGCGAAGTGCCGTTGTCGGAAATGTTTGGTTATGCCACCGATTTACGTTCTTTATCGCAAGGACGAGCAACGTACAGTATGCAGTTTGAAAAATACAGTGAAGTGCCGTCGCATATTGCTGAAACAATCATTAAAAGATTTTTATAAATTTGAATTATTTTTAAGGTGTAACTCATGGCTAAAGAAAAATTTTCGCGTAGCAAACCACACGTTAACGTTGGCACAATTGGTCACGTTGATCACGGTAAGACTACTTTAACTGCGGCATTAACAACTGTTATGGCTAAATTGCACGGTGGTGCAGTGAAAGCGTTTGATCAAATTGATAACGCACCAGAAGAAAGAGCGCGCGGTATTACCATCGCAACTTCACACGTTGAATATGAATCAACTACCCGTCACTACGCTCACGTTGACTGTCCAGGTCACGCCGATTATGTAAAAAACATGATTACAGGTGCGGCGCAAATGGACGGCGCGATTTTGGTTTGTTCAGCAGCTGATGGTCCAATGCCACAAACTCGTGAACACATTTTGTTATCACGCCAAGTTGGCGTTCCATATATCGTTGTTTTCTTAAACAAAGCGGATATGGTTGACGACGAAGAATTGATTGAATTGGTTGAAATGGAAATTCGTGAATTATTAGATATGTACGAATTCCCAGGCGATGATACACCAATCATTCGCGGTTCAGCGTTATTAGCTTTGCAAGGTGATGAAAGCCCCATCGGCGCACCTTCAGTTATCAAATTAGTTGAAGCGTTAGATTCTTATATTCCATTGCCAGAACGTGCTGTTGACGGTGCATTCTTAATGCCAATCGAAGACGTGTTCTCGATTTCAGGTCGTGGTACCGTTGTCACAGGTCGTATCGAACGTGGTGTGATTAAAGTCGGTCAAGAAGTTGAGATCGTTGGTATTCGTCCAACAGTCGTTACGACTTGTACTGGTGTTGAAATGTTCCGCAAATTGTTGGATCAAGGTGAAGCAGGCGATAACGTTGGTTTATTGTTGCGTGGCACAAAACGTGATGACGTTGAACGTGGTCAAGTTCTAGCGCACAAAGGTACCATCAAACCACACTCTTACTTCAACTCTGAAATCTACATCTTGTCAAAAGATGAAGGTGGTCGTCATACACCATTCTTTAACGGTTATCGTCCACAGTTCTACTTCAGAACTACAGACGTAACAGGCGCAGTAGAGTTACCAGAAGGTGTTGAAATGGTAATGCCTGGTGACAACATTTCGGTCAAAGTTAAATTGATTTCATCAATTGCTATGGAAGAAGGGTTGCGTTTTGCAATTCGTGAAGGCGGTCGCACAGTAGGTGCTGGCGTTGTTGCATCGATTATTGAGTAAAAATTATGTCTAATCAAACTATCAGAATCCGTTTGAAATCATTTGATCACAAATTGATTGATCAGTCGGCTAGTGAGATAGTAGAAACAGCAAGAAGAACGGGCGCACAAGTTAAAGGTCCGATTCCATTGCCTACTAAAAAAGAACGTTTTACGATTCTGATTTCACCGCACGTTGATAAAAACGCGCGTGATCAGTACGAATTAAGAACTTACAAAAGATTGCTAGACATCGTCGAGCCAACTGATAAAACAGTTGATGCGTTGATGAAATTGGACTTAGCAGCTGGCGTTGATGTTCAGATTAAGTTGAATTAAGAATAGAGGAATTGGCAAATGTCAATAGGTCTTATTGGTCGTAAATGTGGTATGACCAGAGTCTTTTGTGAAGACGGTACAGCTGTTCCAGTGACCGTGTTACAAATTGATTCAAATAGAGTAACGCAAATTAAAAGCCTTGAAACCGATGGCTATCGCGCAATTCAAGTTGCTGCGGGCGAAAAAAAAGCGTCAAAAGTTAATAAAGCAATGGCTGGACATTATGCGGCGGCAAACGTCACCGCAGGTCGTGGTCTTTGGGAATTTAGACTTGAAGAAGGCGAAGGTTCAGAATTCAACTTGGGTTCAGAATTGCCATTAAGTCTTTTTTCTGAAGGTCAAGTAATTGACGCACAAGGTACAAGTATTGGTAAAGGTTTTGCGGGTGGTGTGAAAAGACATCATTTCAGTATGCAAGACGCAACGCATGGTAACTCATTGTCACACCGTGTATTGGGTTCTATCGGTATGTGTCAAACACCTGGTCGCGTTTTTAAAGGTAAAAAAATGGCTGGGCATTTAGGTGCTGCAAAAACAACCATTCAAAACTTGACGATTCACTCGATTGATGCAGAAAGAAATTTAATTTTAGTGAAAGGTGCCGTTCCTGGTGCTAAAGGTGGTGATGTTGTGATTACGCCTGCTTCTAAAATGCGAAATAAGAAGGGTTAGGTCATGGGATTACAAATACCTAAATTAAACGAACAAAGCGGTTTGCAAGTTAGCGAAGCGGTTTTTGGACAAGATTACAATGAAACACTTGTTCATCAGTTGGTTACTCGTTATTTAGCAGGCGCACGTCAAGGTACGAAAGCACAGAAAACACGTTCTGACGTGAGTGGTGGCGGTATCAAACCTTGGAGACAAAAAGGCACAGGTCGTGCGCGTTCAGGTACTTCAAGAAGTCCTATCTGGCGTACAGGTGGTGTGACTTTCGCTGCAAGACCGCGTAACTACGATCAAAAATTGAATAAAAAAATGTTCCGTGTGGGCATTCGTTCGATTTTGTCTGAGTTGTTACGTCAAGACCGTTTAATTATCAGTGCAGAAGTTTTAGCGACTACGCCAAAAACGAAAGCGTTGAAAGCACAATTGAATGCAATTGATTCAAAACGTACGTTGATTGTTGTCAATGAAGTTGATGCAAATTTGGCTTTAGCTTCACGCAACATTCCTTATGTTGAAGTCGTTGAAGCGGCAAATTTAAATCCAGTTTTGTTAGTCGCTGCGGATAAAGTTATTGTTACGCCAAGCGCGTTGCAACAATTAGAGGAGCGTTTAGCATGAGTGCAAATTTGTACCAATTAACACGAGTTTTAGAAGCACCACTCATTTCTGAAAAAAGCACGATTGCCGCTGAAAAAGACAAACAAATTGTTTTTAAAGTGTTGAAAAGTGCGACAAAGAAACAAGTAAAAAGTGCCGTTGAAGCAATGTTTAATGTCGAAGTGGATGCTGTGCGCGTGTTAAACGTAAAAGGCAAACAAAAAAGATTCGGACGCACATTAGGTCAGCGTTCAGACTGGAAAAAGGCTTACGTTAAGCTAAAAGAAGGTCATGATATTGAATTCGCTGCGGCTTAATTGATTAGTAAAGGAAACGGTAAAAAGTTATGGCGATTATAAAGTCAAAACCGACCTCCCCTGGATCACGGTTTGTAGTTCGCGTAAAAAATGACGCATTGCATAAAGGGAAACCTTTCGCGGCGTTATTAGAGAAAAAAAGTAAAACAGGTGGTCGCAACAACAACGGTCGTATTACGACACGTCACATTGGCGGCGGTCACAAACAGCACTATCGTTTAGTTGATTTCAAAAGAAATAAAACTGAAATTCCAGCGGTTGTTGAGCGTTTAGAATACGATCCAAACAGAACCGCAAACATTGCGTTGATTTTGTACAAAGACGGCGAACGTCGTTACATCATCGCTCCAAAAGGTTTGGAAGCAGGTCAGGAAATTATTTCTGCTGATGTTGCACCAGTTAAACCAGGTAACTGTATGCCGTTGCGTAACGTTCCAGTGGGTACAACAGTACACTGCGTGGAATTGAAACCAGGCAAAGGCGCACAAATTTCAAGAAGTGCAGGAACATCGGTACAATTAGTTGCTCGTGACAATACTCACGCTACAATTCGTTTGCGTTCGGGTGAAATGCGTAAAGTATTGGCAGATTGCAAAGCAGTTATCGGCGAAGTGTCAAACTCTGAACACAGCTTAGCTTCACTTGGTAAAGCAGGCGCGAAAAGATGGCTTGGTGTTAGACCGACTGTTCGAGGCGTTGTTATGAACCCAGTTGACCATCCACATGGTGGTGGTGAAGGTCGTACATCAGGTGGTAGACATCCTGTAACACCTTGGGGTATTCCAACAAAAGGTTACAAAACAAGAAAGAACAAACGTACTGATAACATGATTATTAGACGTCGTAAGTAAAATAGAGAGGAATCAACGTGCCGCGTTCAATTAAAAAAGGTCCTTTTATTGATCATCATCTCTTTAAAAAAGTAGAAGATGCTGTAAAAAGCAATAGTAGGAAACCGATTAAAACATGGTCAAGACGATCAATGATTATTCCTGATATGTTGGGCTTGACCATTGCAGTACATAATGGCAAGTTACACATCCCCGTTCTTGTGACTGAGAACATGGTGGGTCATAAATTAGGCGAATTTGCACCAACCCGTACCTATAAAGGTCATGTGGCTGACAAGAAATCTAGGTAGGACGGACGATGGAAATTTCAGCAAAATTAAGTAATGCGCCTTTATCTGCTCAAAAAGCACGATTGGTTTGCGATCAAATTCGCGGATTGCCAGTTGAAAAAGCATTGAACATTTTAAAGTTCAGTCCTAAAAAAGCCGCATTTATTGTAAAAAAAGTTTTAGAATCAGCAATCGCTAATGCAGAGCATAATGAAAGTGCTGACATTGATGAGTTGAAAGTGTCTACGGTTTTCGTAAATGAAGCCCCGACATTGAAAAGATTTAAGGCAAGAGCTAAAGGTCGTGCGAACCATATCCTTAAAAGAACCTGCCATATCACCATTAAAGTTGCAGAAAGCGAGTAGGGGATAACATGGGTCAAAAAGTACATCCAACTGGCATACGCCTTGGAATTGTTAAGGATTGGAATTCGCGCTGGTATGCAAGTACCCAAGATTATCCAACTTTCTTATACCAAGATTTGAAAGTCAGAGAATTTTTAAGAAAAAAATTGGCACACGCTTCAGTGAGTCGCATCCAAATCAATCGTCCTGCGAATAACGCACAAATTACGATTTTCACGGCTCGCCCTGGTATCGTTATTGGTAAAAAAGGCGAGGACA
>JAQTOT010000118.1 GCA_028713145.1 Methylococcales bacterium | reverse complement strand
CAGGGTCGAAAACGCCCCAATGCGCGGTAATCGGTTGACCTGCCCAAATCGGACACACTTCACCTGCGGCGTTGTCGCAAACCGTAATCACAAAATCGAGTTCTGGCGCGTCAGGTTTGGCAAATTCTTCCCAATTTTTAGAGTGTGGATTTTTTAAAACGATACCTTCTTTTGCAAGTTGTGTTAACGCATACGGATTGACTTCGCCTGTTGGCATACTGCCTGCGCTAAAGGCTTGGAAACGTCCTTTTCCAATGTGATTTAAGATGCCTTCTGCCATGATGCTCCGCGCAGAATTGCCCGTGCATAAAAAGAGAACGTTATAAATTTTGTCTTGCATGAAAAACCTCGTCTAATTGAAAAATTATAAAAATTTTCATGAATACACTTCGTCTAACTTTCTAAATCACAACATGGCGAAATGTCTACACCTTGCCCCGCACAACATTCCTCGGTGAGATAAGCAATTAACTCAAGCATCAAAGGAATGTTTGCGCGATAACGCAAAAAACGCCCTTCTTGCTCAACCGTTGCTAAACCATTTTGCGTTAGGGCTTTGAGATGAAAAGAAAGATTATTCGGCGGCACGTTCAGAGCGGTTGCAATTTCACCTGCCACCATGCCGTCTTTGCCTTTTTTAACTAGCAATCGAAACGCATCAAGCCGAACGCCCGACGAGAGTGATTCAAAAATAGACGTTGCGCTATTTGTATCCATGATTCAATTATATAACGATTATTGAAATAATAAACAAACTTAAAAAATTCACCCATCAAAACAAAACGAAGTTTATTTCAAAATCGTCCCAATTCTTGAAAAATCAACGCCTTTGTTTGACCAATCCCAACTCATCCAAATGAAAAAGGCTTTACCAACTAAATTTTCGTCTGGCACTGTTCCCCAATAACGACTGTCGTTACTGTTATCACGGTTATCGCCCATCATAAAATACTGACCTTCGGGTACGGTGTAAGTAAATTCAACACTTTGCACGCCATCACGATTTAAAATTTGATGTTCAACGCCTGTTAAATTTTCCAAAAATTGCGCCGCACCATTCATTTCTTCGCTTTGACCTTTGCCTTCAAACGTTCCCATCGCAATTTCTGGAATCGACTGACCGTTGACCGTTAAACGTTTATTTTCATAAGTAATTTTATCGCCAGGCAAACCAATCAAACGTTTAATGTAATCGACTTCGGGATTTTTCGGATAACGAAAAACGACAATATCGCCACGATGCGGTTGATTTAACTCAATGACTTTCTTGTTAATGACGGGAATGCGAATGCCGTAAGTAAATTTATTCACCAAAATAAAATCGCCAACCAAAAGCGTTGGCATCATTGAACCCGATGGAATGCGGAACGGTTCAGCAATAAACGAGCGCAACAAAAATACAATCAAAATAACAGGGAAAAACGAATGCGCGTATTCCACTAAAACAGGTTCATTTTCGATGTCATACGGCACATTTTGGCTTTTCAAATACCACGCATAACCACCCCAAATAACGCCCGTGACAATTGTTCCCACAAACAAAAAAAACGAAAAATCAAAATCCATTTCAGTCCACCTTATTCTTTATTGAGTTTCAAAACCGCTAAAAACGCTTCTTGTGGAATTTCCACGTTACCCACTTGTTTCATGCGTCTTTTACCTGCTTTTTGTTTTTCGAGAAGTTTTTTCTTACGCGAAATATCGCCACCGTAACATTTTGCCGTTACGTCTTTTCGCATCGCTTTCACCGTAGAACGGGAAATAATTTTTGAACCAATTGCCGCTTGAATGGCAATTTCAAACATTTGACGCGGAATTAAATCTTTCATTTTTTCGACAATGTCAGAACCGCGACGTTGACTTGAATCTTTATGCACAATCATTGACAACGCATCGACTTTTTCGCCGTTAATTAACACATCGAGTTTAATCAGCGAAGCAGGTTGGAAACGCAAAAATTCATAATCAAACGAGGCAAAACCACGACTCACCGATTTTAAACGGTCGAAAAAGTCCAAAACGACTTCGTTTAATGGCATTTCATAATGCAATGACACTTGTCGCCCGACATATTGCATATCTTTTTGCACACCGCGTTTTTCGATACACAGCGTAATCACTGCGCCGACGTAAGTTTCTGGAACAAGAATGTTTGCGCGAATAATCGGTTCACGAATTTCGTCAATCGTGCCGTTTTCAGGTAATTTCGCAGGGTTATCGACCATCAAGGTTTCACCCGTTTGGGTAATCACTTCATAAATTACCGTCGGCGCAGTGGTAATTAAATCTACGTCATATTCACGTTCGAGGCGTTCTTGCACAATTTCCATGTGCAACATACCCAAAAATCCACAACGAAAACCAAAACCTAACGCTTGCGAAGTTTCGGGTTCAAATTGCAACGCGGCATCGTTGAGGTTCAATTTCTGCAATGCTTCACGCAAGCCTTCGTAATCGTCAGAACTGACGGGATAAAGTCCCGCAAAAACGCGCGGTTGCACTTTTTGAAAACCTGTTAATTGCTGCGTTGATGGGTTGTCTGTTCCCGTAACCGTATCACCGACTGGCGCACCGAAAATGTCTTTAATTCCCGCGACTAAAAAGCCCACTTCGCCCGTGTTTAAAACGTCTTTTTCAACGCGTTTTGGCGTGAAAATACCAACTTTCTCAGCTAAAAATGAGCGTCCCGTGGACATGATGGTAATTTTTTGTTTGCGTTTGATGCTGCCATTCATGATGCGAACCAGCGAAACCACGCCTAAATAACTGTCAAACCACGAATCAATAATCAACGCTTGTAACGGCGCATCTGGGTCGCCGACAGGGCAGGGGACTTTTAAAACTACTTGTTCTAAAACATCCAACACGCCCAAACCTGTTTTCGCGCTAATCATCAACGCTTCGTCAGCAGGAATGCCGATAACTTCTTCGATTTCAGTCATGACCCGTTCAGGTTCAGCAGAAGGTAAATCGATTTTATTTAAAACAGGTACAACTTCTAGCCCTTGTTCAATCGCGGTGTAACAATTCGCCACACTTTGCGCTTCAACACCTTGCGCGGCATCGACGACTAATAATGCGCCTTCGCACGCAGCGAGTGAACGCGAAACTTCATACGAAAAATCAACGTGACCTGGTGTGTCGATAAAATTGAGCTGATACGTTTCGCCGTCCGCTGCTTTGAAATCCAGCGTCACGCTTTGGGCTTTAATCGTAATCCCACGTTCTTTTTCAATATCCATTGAATCAAGCACTTGCGCTGACATTTCCCGCGCCGTCAAACCACCGCACATTTGGATGAAACGGTCAGCAAGCGTTGATTTGCCATGATCGATGTGAGCGATAATCGAAAAATTTCTAATGTGTTTTATATCCACGAGCTTCTTTTTTTGTAATTGAAAGGTAAAAAAATCGGACTGGCTGCAATGCGGCAAGTCCGTACTGGTTATGTTTGCGCGTATTCTAGCAAAATCGGCTTGAGCGCGAATGATTATCTAAAAATCGTTTGTGACTTTTTATTGTATGGTTAAGGGATTCACAAAGAGCAAACACACCGCCAAAATCGATTCCCACACGTCACCGCTTTCTTGTCCTTTGGCTTGCCTGTCCGCTTTCGCACAGAGCGTTAAAATGTCAAATAATTGCGTATGAGATAAACGCTTAACAGCCTTTTCAACGAAGCCAACACGCTTATCCCAAATTTGATTATTACGAAAAACCATGTCGCGGCTTTTGCCTTCGGCGAGTTCAATTTTCACTTTGCAAAGCGTTCTTGCTTCACGCATCAACGCCCAAAGTACAACAGGTGGCGCAATGCCTTCGGCTTGCAAACCTGCTAACACTTTGAAAATCCGATTTATATTCATTGCACCCAGCGCATCAACCAATTTAAAAACGTCGTAACGCGAACTGTCTGCAACCACATCGAAAATTTGAGCTTGTGTAAGCGACGTTGCCCCGTAAAGAACGTAAAGTTTTTCAATTTCTTGCGCGGCGGCAAGTAAATTACCTTCAACGCGTTCGGCAAGTAGCGCAAGTCCTGCGCGGTCAGCGTTTAAACCACGCTGTTGCAAACGATGTTGCAACCATCGTAATAATTCGTCGCCTTCGAGCGGACGCACTTGAATAGTGATGCCAACTTTATCGACGGCTTCAAACCAGCGCGTTTTCATGCCAGCGGCGTTCAATTTCCCGCAAGTAATTAGCAAAACGGTATCGTCAGGCAATTTTTCACAATACGAAATCAGTGTTTTCGCGCCTTCGTTACCAAAATTTGCCGATGGTACGCGCACATCAAGCACTTTTTTATCACCAAAAATCGACAGCGATTGTGCGGCTGTGGCAATTTCTGACCATTCAAAACCTGTATCGCTGGAAAAAATTTCACGTTGCACAAAGCCTGCTCGTTTTGCCGCTTGCCGAACTTCGTCAACTAATTCGCCAAGTTGCAACGGCTCGTCGCCGTGAAATAAATACACTTTGCCAAGGCTTTGTTGCAACGCGCCTGTTAATTGTTCGGATTTAAGACGCATTATTTTTGGTATTTTTCTAAGGCAAAACGCGCTTGATTGAGCAAGGTTCGCACAACTTGTTGTGACATTTCTGAACGCAAAACATTTTCTTCGTTATCGCGTGCCAAAATAGCTTGTTGATCGTTGTAATAATCACGGCGAACTTCGAGCGGTTGACGCGATAATAAAATCGCGTCTTTTGGCGTGGCGACTTCATATTCAAGGCGATAGAGCAATTCGTATTCATTGGTTTTACCGCGTTCACTCAGTGAAACCGAGCGACGCACAAATTGTTCATCGAATAATTTAATCACGATTCCAGCCTTTTCACGGCTTTCGGCAAGTTGACTTTTTGAATTTCGAAGTTGGGTTGCAACTTGTTCACGCAAAATAGGCGTGCCACCTTCAAGATAAACCGCTTGCATTTCAAGCGGCATTGCATACGAACCGCGTGGATGAAAGCCACACGCTGAAAAGTTAAGCGTTAAAAAAATCAAAAAAAGTTGTAATAAACGAGTAGAAGTCATGCCATTCTTGTTGAAATAGTTTGGAAAATTTAGCGTTAAGTTTAACAGGTTGTCATTTAATCGACTTTCAAAAACAGCAACGTGTCAATATCGGTATCGGTGCGTGGTGGATTGACGGCAACATCTAAAATAAATACCCGTTCATTTGGTACGCCACCTTCTTGAACTAGATATTTCGCCACCGCTTGCGCTCTTTGCGCGGCTAAGTTGGATAAGCGTTTTTGCTCAACAGGCATAGCCTGCATAAGTGTTTTTTTCGCCACATTGTAAAATTCTCCCATTTCAGGATTTGCCAATTCTAAATTTCCAAAAAACGACTTTTTCACTAATTTTGGATATTTCTCGGCGAATTCTTGTGCAAGTAATCGCTGTGCGTCAGCTTCATCGAGTTCGACATATTCAGGCAGAATTTTTTGCTTATTTTTATGTTCGAGTTCTTCAGATTTGCGCGTTTTTAATCGTTCAGTTAGCGCAATTTCACTCAATTCTGTCCAATCGTCAGACTCAAATGCCGTGCCGCGAATTTCAACTTTAAAAATTTCACGGTCGTGTAACACTTTGGCAAGATTGTCTAATTTTGGATGTTGCCATTCGCTTAATTCACTACTGCCTTTTGAAAATTGCACCGCAACTAAACCGTCATCTGAACCTAAAAAACTTGCAATCGCTTGAAATGGGGAGGTAATTGCTTTGCTGATAATGTTTAAAAATGCGTCGCTAATAATTCCACCAAAATCAAAATGCGGGTCATTAAGCGATCCTGTAATCGGCACTTCCAAATTGATAATGCCATCCATATCTTTAAGTAACGTCATGGCTAAATCAATCGGCGCGTCAATTGCGTTGGGATTATCGACTTTTTCACCCAGTTCAAATTGTTCAATGCGTAAATTATTGGTCGCATTTAATTCGCCTTTTTCGACTTCGTAATTCATGCCAATCGACAGTTTGCCGTTTTCAAGTTTATAACCTGCAAATTCAGCCATGTACGCCGACATTAACGGTAACGGCATTCCTTTGAAATTTAACGCCGCTTTGTAATCACCAACAAATGGTTGAATTTTACCTTTAATATCAACGGGAGCTAAGTCGTAAGCGTTGCCTTTTAACGTGACGTTAATTGTTGATTCATGTTCAGAAGAAATTCCTGACGCGCCACCTTCTAAACTATGAATTTCAGCAATAAAAGGCAAAATCATCGACAAATCAGCAAAGGTCGATGCACCGTTTGAAATTTTGACTTTGTCGAGTTTAAAACGAATATCAGAAACCGAGTTTTGTTCAGTTTTCGTTGATTTTTTATTTTTTGATTCAGGCTCAGTAATGAAAATATCCGCAAAATTAAGCGTTTTATTTTTATCAATTACCACTCGCGCATAGGGTTTTTCGATATTTAACGCTGTCGCGCTATAACGCTGCGCTAAAACGTCAGCATCGATATTTTTGAGCGTCAAATTATCCCATTTGAGCAAATCTTTATTCAGTGTTTGGTCGCGTGTAATTAGCCGTGCAATGCCTGAGTTTCCCTTAAATTTAATATCTATTTCGCCTTGTTCGCCACGCGAGACATCAAGTTTGCCATCTAAACTAAACACGCCTTTGATTAAATCTAAATGCGCGAATTTATCGACGTAAGATTGGAATTTTTCCAAACCAAGCGCATTGACATCAATTTGCGTTTGCGCGGTAAGCGGCGACAAACCTGCACTGCCTTTCAAATGCAACGAACCGCTGTCGTTAATTTTGGTGCTGAGTTCAAACGGCAGTTTTGCACCTGCGGCATTGCTTAATTCGGTAAGTTTTAGTGACAACGGACTGATGTTAATGGTTAGCGGTTTTGCCAAGGTTTTATCTTCAAAAGCCGCGCCAAAATCGGTAAGTTCAACGCTACCAATTTTCACCCCCCAAAACGCTTCGCTAGTTGAATCTCCTGCTGCTTTTGCACTCGCCACTTGCGCTTCATCTTCGGGCAACAGCGTTTGATAATTGAGTTCGCCATTTGGATTTAACCACGCTTTGAAATCGGCATTTTTGGCTGCAATGGTGCCGATGGCGAGCGTTTTGTTTTGTAAATTAAATGCCAATTCTTTCAAATTCACTTCGGGTAATTTAAACAGTAGGGTGTTTTGTGTGGCATCAAAAAGCTGTGCATCTTTCGCCAAAATATCTGCGGCAAGCAGACTTAGATTTTGCAAATTAAAACTCAACTCGTTAAACGTCAGCGATGGCAAATCCAATTGCGCGTCCCCCTTGCGTGTGTATAAATCATTTAATGTGATTTTTTGCGACAAAATGACTTGTTTTTCACTGTCAAAACTCACCTTTTCAAGCGTGAGTTTAGGTAGTTTTAGTTGTGCTTGATAACTCAAATTTGTCAGTGACATTGCGCCGTTTTCAAAAACGAAATGCGGCGTTTTTTCGCCAAACGCAATGTGATAATTTGCCGTTAATTCGGCTTCACCTGTGAATTTATTTTCATTATCTGGAATGAGCGAGGCGAAGGGCGATAAATTGAAATTTTTTAACGAAATGTTGCCCGTTACCGTGCTTGCCACAAATTGAAAATCACCGTTTGAATTCAACTCTCCACCACTTTCGCTATTTGCGTGTAAGTCAAATTTTGCGGGTGTTGAATTGGTTGTACTGAAATTTGAAAGAGTGAGATTTAACGGGGTAACGTGTTGCTCAAATTTGCCATCTTGAAACAAAAACTGTCCTTGCGACAGTGTGGAACTTTTAATGGTAATTGGAAAAGTTGTACTACTTTCAGTCAGTTGTGAATCAAATTTATCCAGTAATGCGCTGATATTTAGCGAACCATTCTGACGTTTTTCGAGTTTAAAAAATGGTTTTTCAAGCGCAAGTTTTTCAATAATTAAACTTTGACTAGCAAGTGATTGATGCAAATTGATGTCGAGATTTAACGTATCAAAACGAAGCAGTTGCGTGATTTCAAATTGTTTTAGCTCAAGTTGAAACGTAAGCGGGTTAAATTTAGCCGAGCCTAAATTGGCATCTAAATTGGTTTCTGTTTTGATGATGGCGGGCAAATTATGCTGTAACCAAGCGGGAAAAATATAAAATCCCGTGACTAAATAACCGCCCACTAATCCTGTTGGAATTAAAACGGCGGCAGCTATTTTGGCTATTTTTTTCATGACAAGTTTGCTCCATTTGCTAGCAAATTAGGTATTTTCGTGGCTAATAGCTTAACATTTTTAAGTCTTTCAACCTTTTTTTATGCCCTAATTTTATGAATGTCATTACAACGCCCATTCCAGATTTACTCATTTTGCAGCCCAAGGTTTTTGGTGATCCGCGCGGCTTTTTTTTAGAAAGTTTTAATCAAAAAACATTTCAAAATTTAACAGGCTTAGACGTAAATTTTGTTCAAGACAATCACTCACGTTCGGGTAAAAACGTGTTGCGTGGTTTGCATTATCAAATTCAACATCCTCAAGGGAAACTCGTGCGTGTCGTGAGCGGCAGCGTATTTGATGTGGCGGTGGATTTGCGAAAATCGTCGCCGACATTTGGAAAATGGCACGGCGTGGAACTTAGCGGCGAAAATCATCGCCAATTTTGGGTTCCCGCAGGTTTTGCACACGGTTTTGTTGTGTTATCCGACACCGCCGATTTTCTTTATAAAACTACCGATTATTACGCGCCAGAATTTGAGCGTTGTGTGCGCTGGGATGATGAACAAATCGGCATTGATTGGGGTGTTTCGCAGCCGCTTTTATCTGAAAAAGATAAACAAGGTTTATCGTT
>JAQTOT010000117.1 GCA_028713145.1 Methylococcales bacterium | reverse complement strand
GAAATCTTCAAATTCTAAGCGCATACCCACTTGCCCTGCTTGATAAAGCGTTTGCCAACGCATTACGCCATCGCTTCCCGAATGCACATACACATTTCGTGCTAATTCAGAAACGGCTGTCACAATTCGCGTCACATCCGTCATACCAAAACCCGCTGCCGTGGCGGCATTTCGAATCAATTTTCGACACGTCACAATATCGCCTTCGGATTTAATTGGATTTTCGCCTGTTTCTTGCGTTGCCATAGCTACACCAATTTAAAATTATCCGAAAAAATATCTAACGCCTTATCAACATCAAGGGTTGAAATCGCTTTACCTAAATGCAAACCCAGTTCGGTTGCGGTAATGGCAACGCTCGGCTGCATACCTGCAATCACGGTTTGACCACCCATCAACGCGACCATTTGCGTGGTTTCTGAAATCATTCGTGCAAAAAAAGAATCCAAAATGTTCACGCTAGAAATATCTAAAATCAGTCCTTTTGATTCATATTTTTCAATAGCGTTCAACACTTTGTTTTGCAATTCGTGAATGATGTCATCACCAGGGTCGTCGGGAACAGTGACAAGCAGAATGTTTTTTAATTTGATAACTGAAAGGCTATTTTCGTCCATTTTCTAAACTCCCTTAGCCTTTTGAAGTATCAATAACTTTTATCGACAATTTATCGAGAGCGACTTTTAAACCTGATGCCATCGTCGGGCGAGTGATAATGCCGCTTAAATCGATGCCCAAATGCACCAATGTTTGAGCAATCACAGGACGAACGCCTGTAATAATCACTTGCGAACCTAAAAGTTTTACTGCGTTGATGGTATCGATTAAATGTTGCGCGGTTGCGGTATCAATTTGCGGCACGCCCGTAATATCAATCAATGCCACAGGTGAATTTGTCGCCACAATCGTTTCAAGTAACCGTTCCATAAATTGCTGCGTGCGAGAGCTGTCGAGCATTCCGATAATGGGTGCAGCCACAACGCCTTCCCAAATTTGAATCACAGGCGTAGACATTTCTAAAATTTCTTCGGTCTGACGTGAAATAACTTCGTCTGTGGCATGAATATACGCAGAAATGGCGAGTTCTTGATCGAGGTTAATAATTTTGTGCAACGCACTGAAAATGCCGTTTGCCGTCTCAACATCAAAGGCAGGATTGCCGTAAATTTGCGGAATCATCAGTTGCATGTAATAGCAGTAGGTACTCATGTAAATGCGGGGTGGTAATCCGACGCGCTGATGAGAAATACCCACTTTGATTCGACTTTGAAAATACTCTTCGCCATATTCGCCAGACGTTAAATCCATGAAATAGGCTTTTTGTGCGAGTTTTAAGCGAGATAAGACTTTTTCATCACTAAAAAAACGTTTGGTGTCAGGAAATTGCAATAAATGTTCGTAGAGTTTTTCAACAAACGTGTCAGCATATTGAGTGGCAAAAGGATGAAGAATTTTCAAGAACTCTGCATCTTGATCCGTGAAATTAACAAAACGTTTTTGCTCTGCCCAGCTATTAAAGTTTGAAATGTATTTCGAATTTGTGTGTGCGTGATTCATGTATTTGCCTTTTGTTCTTATTTTTTAAATGAATAATTATTTAATGCTATTCAATGACTTGAATGAATGTTTCCCCCGCTCTAATCATACCAAGTTCGTCACGAGCGCGTTCTTCAATAGCTTCTTGACCTTTGCGTAAATCTAAAACTTCAGCATAAAGTCTGTCATTACGGTGTTTTTTTTCTTCGACTTGGATTTTTAATTCGTCTAAACGGCTTTGATATTGTGCAATTTCATTGATGCTACCGTCGCCAAACCAGAGGCGATATTGAAGTTGTCCGATAAGGACGAAAAGGATAAGGACGATTATTTTCATTAAAATTTTGGAGTGCAAACCAAAGGTTCACACTCCAGCTCCATTTTTAAAGCATACGGAACGCGCTACGACCTGCATATTTTGCAAGCGAGCCTAATTCTTCTTCGATTCGCATGAGGCGATTGTATTTTGCAATTCTGTCTGAGCGGCTAAGTGAACCTGTTTTGATTTGTCCTGTGCCTGTGGCAACCGCTAAATCTGCAATGGTTGTGTCTTCAGTTTCGCCGCTGCGATGCGACATAACTGCGCTATAACCTGCTTTGTGAGCCATTGTGATGGCTGCAAACGTTTCACTTAACGTACCGATTTGATTCACTTTAATCAAAATCGAGTTAGCGATATTTTTGTCGATGCCTTGTTGCAAAATTTTTGGATTGGTCACGAATAAATCGTCGCCAACAAGTTGAATTTTGTTGCCGAGCTTTTCAGTCATGAGTTTCCAGCCATCCCAATCGTTTTCGTCAAAACCATCTTCAATGCTGATAATTGGATAACGATTCACCCAATCGGCTAAGAAATCCACCATTTGCGCTGAGGTGTAAGTTTTATTTTCTGACGCTAAATCGTAAATGCCGTCATGGAAATACTCTGAAGCGGCGGCATCTAAACCTAAATAGATGTCTTTGCCTGCTTCATAACCTGCGAGTTTGATAGCTTCTAAAATGACTTCGATAGCTTCTTCATTTGATGACAAATTCGGGGCAAAACCGCCTTCATCACCTACCGTTGTGGCTAATCCTTTGCTTTTTAACACTTTGGCTAAATTGTGAAAAACTTCTGCTCCATAACGAATTGCTTCACGAAAATTCGGTGCGCCGACAGGCAAAATCATGAATTCTTGCAAATCCACGCTGTTATCTGCATGTGAACCGCCGTTGATGATGTTCATCATTGGCACAGGCAAAATGAATTCGCCAGAGGTATTTAAGGATTTGTAGAGCGGTTGTTTTTTGGCATTTGCCGCTGCGTGTGCAGTTGCAAGCGAAACGGCAAGCAACGCATTTGCGCCTAAACGACTTTTACTTTCTGTGCCATCGAGCGCGATAATTTTTGCGTCTAAACCTGCTTGGTCATTAGCGTCTAAACCAATTACTGCATCACGAAGTTCAGTTTGGACATTTTTAACCGCGTTCAAAACGCCTTTGCCTAAATAACGCGCTTTATCACCGTCGCGCAATTCAATCGCTTCGCGCTCGCCTGTTGATGCGCCTGATGGCACGATTGCGCTACCGATAACGCCTGACGCTAAAATGACATCTGCTTCAACAGTAGGATTGCCGCGTGAATCTAAAACTTCTCTAGCTTTAACATCAACGATTTTTGTCATAATTGTGACCTCTAAAATTAAAAATACGATTAAAAAACAAATACTCTACATTTTTTCTGTTACAAACTTGAGTGAATTATTCGCTTAACACGTTAAAATCGCAACATTGCCGAAAAGTTAATTTTTGCTAACTCGTAAGATTTGTTATTGTGTAGAACGCGATTGTTCGCGTTATTTTTTAAATTATTTAATTGGAATTCGTGAATTTTATGAACAAAAAAACGACTGCATTTGTAAATAGTTTGGTCTTGATTTCCTTAGCGTTAGGCGCAACTGGAACCGCCGAAGCAAAACGTCTTGGTGGCGGCACGTCATTTGGTAGCAAACCTTCTTACAGTGCGCCAATGAAACGCGCGGATTTACCGCCATCAAATCGAATGGCAACTCCGCCTGCAAGTCGCCCAGCACCTACGGCGATGCCAAATAATCAACCACAACAAACAAACTCAAATCAATCATGGAAAGACCGTGCAATGGGAGCGGCGGCGGGATTAGCCGTTGGTGGATTGGTTGGTTCAATGATGGGCGGTAATGAACAGCAACACGCGCCTGCTCCACAACAAAATCAAGGCTATGCTCCTGCGCCGCAACCTCAACAAGGTTATGCTCAACAACAAGCTCCACAAGGTTACGCCGAACCTATGCAACAGCCTCAACAACAAGGTTACGCACAACCTGCACCGCAATATGCCCCTGTTCAAAATCAAGGCTACGCCCAACCCATGCCTTATGCTGACAACACAGGCGCAACGAAAAGTTCAAGTGGTTTTAGTTTCTTTAACTTTTTATTGCTTGCTGGCTTAGGTTATTTGGCATATCGATTCTTTTTTGCGAAAAAGAATCCTGCTACACCCATTTCGCAACCGAGTTACCAACGTACTTCAAATGAACCCGCGTATTCTGCGCCTTCGACGAATTCAGGTAGTTCAGCGGACTTCAACACCGACATCATGTTTAAAAAAGGGGATGCAACCGTGTCATCTTCAGCGGTGAATTTAGCCAAATCGCGTGATACGTCAACGCCTGCGGGGTTTGATACTGTAGCCTTTTTAGACGATGTGAAACAGCGTTACATGGCATTGCAAGAGGCGTGGGATGCGCGTGATTTTGCTGAAATTCGTGGTTTAACAACAGATAAAGTCTTCGCTGAAATTCAAGCACAGCTTAAAAGTTCAACCGAAGAAAATAACACCGATGTCTTGAAATTGGATGCGGATTTACTTGAAATTCGTGAATTGAGTTCAGAATTTGAAGCGGTCGTATTATTCGATGCGATTATGCGTGAAGATGAACAAGGTCAAGCAAATCAAGTGCGTGAAGTGTGGCATTTTGTGAAATCAAAATCGGGCTTTAATGCAAATTGGACGCTCGACGGCATTCAACAGTTAGAAGATTGATGTTACGCGGTCTTTAGGATTGGTGAATTTAAAGCACATCCCCCTGCGCTATCGCGCCTTCCCCTTCAAAGGGGGAAAACCATTAAGAGCTTTTTATCTTTAGCCCCCTTTGAAGGGGGCGGCCTGAAAGGCTGGGGGATGTTGCTTTCGCCACAAAAAGGGCAAAATTTGTGGCGAGTTGAAAATAATCACGTTGTGTCACATAGCATTAAAACTCTTTTGTTATCGTAGTAATTCTTACCTTTTCATTCAGGTAATTTTGAAATTAGTAGTAATATCGACACTGGCGACGCGGCAAGTTGCTTGTATCTTATAGTGATTCATATTTTTAAATAATTGTGAGGAATTTTTATGGCAGAAAAAACGTATAGCTTCAAACTCGACGCAGCGTTACAAGAAAAAATGAACGCTTATTGGCGGGCAGCCAATTATTTGTCGGTGGGACAGATTTATTTGCTCGATAATCCACTGTTAACTGAGCCGTTAAAACTCTCACACATTAAACCGCGTCTTTTGGGACATTGGGGAACCACACCAGGTTTAAATTTCATTCACGTTCACATCAATCGATTGATTAAAGAACATGATTTGAACATGGTCTTTATTTGTGGCCCTGGTCACGGTGGCCCTGCAATGGTGGCAAACTGCTGGCTTGAAGGCACTTACAGCGAATTTTATCCCAACATTTCGCTTGATAAAGACGGCATGAAACATTTGTTTCACCAATTTTCATTCCCAGGTGGTATTCCAAGTCACGTTGCGCCAGAAACACCAGGTTCAATCCATGAAGGTGGTGAATTAGGCTACGCTGTTTCACACGCTTACGGTAACGTATTTGATAATCCTGATTTGATTGCATGTTGCGTTGTAGGTGATGGTGAAGCTGAAACAGGTCCAATGGCTGCATCTTGGCATTCAAACAAATTTTTAAACCCTGCGCGTGATGGTGCCGTGTTGCCAATTTTGCATTTGAATGGTTACAAAATTGCCAACCCAACGCTTTTAAGTCGCATCAGCGAAGAAGAATTAACCAAATTATTTGAAGGTTACGGCTACGACGTACATTACGTTGAAGGCAATGATCCAAATGTTGTGCATCCAAGAATGGCGGCAGTTTTAGAAGCGTGTATTGCCGATATTAAAGCGATTCAAAAAGAATGGCGCACCGCAGCTGATACGAAAGCGTTAAAACGTCCACGTTGGCCAATGATTATTATGCGTACGCCAAAAGGCTGGACTGGCCCTGAAAGTGTTGACGGTAAAAAAACCGAAGATTTCTGGCGTTCACATCAAGTGCCGTTATCAGGTTTAGCGAGCAATCCTGATCACATTACGATTTTGGAAAATTGGTTGAAAAGTTATAAACCAGAAGAATTGTTCGACGAAAACGGTACGCCACTTCCAGAATTACAAGAACTTGCCCCATTAGGTAATCGTCGTATTGGCGACAATCCACACGCAAATGGCGGGATTTTATTGCGTGATTTAAGAATGCCCGATTTTCGTGATTACGCGGTAAATGTTCCAACACCTGGTTCAGTCGAAGCTGAAGCTACACGAGTGATGGGGACATTCTTACGCGACATTATGAAAAATAATCGCTTGCAACATAACTTCCGTATTTTTGGCCCTGATGAAACCTCATCAAATCGTTGGGACGATGTGTTTGCCGCAACGTCGCGCGTTTGGATGGAAAAAATCCTGCCTGAAGATACCGATTTGTCACAAGACGGTCGCGTGATGGAAATTTTGAGCGAACACACTTGCCAAGGTTGGCTCGAAGGTTATTTGCTTACAGGTCGTCACGGTTTCTTCTCGTGCTACGAAGCGTTTATTCACCTTATCGATTCCATGTTTAACCAACATGCAAAATGGCTCAAAACCACGAATCGTATTCCTTGGCGCAGACCGATTGCCTCGCTTAACTATTTGTTGACTTCGCACGTTTGGCGACAAGATCACAACGGTTTTTCACATCAAGATCCAGGTTTTATCGATCATGTTGTGAACAAAAAAGCCGAAGTGATTCGTGTGTTTTTACCACCTGATGCCAATACGTTGCTTTCTGTGACTGACCACGTTTTGCGTAGTCGTAACTATGTGAACGTTATCGTTGCAGGCAAGCAACCTGCTCCACAATGGTTATCAATGGATGCTGCGGCGAAACATTGTGAAGCGGGCGTGAGTGTTTGGGAATGGGCAAGTAATGACAATGGCACATCGCCTGATGTTGTGATGGCTTGTGCGGGTGATGTTCCAACACTTGAAACGTTAGCGGCTGTCGATATTTTGCGTCGTGAAATTCCCGATTTGAAAATTCGCGTGATTAACGTGGTGAATTTGATGAAATTACAACCTGAAACTGAACATCCAAACGGTTTGAGCGATAAAGATTTTGTCGAATTATTTACCGCAGATAAACCTGTTGTGTTTGCGTATCACGGTTATCCTTGGTTGATTCATCGTTTGACCTATCGTCGTAGCAATCACGCCAATATCCATGCGCGTGGTTACAAAGAAGAAGGTACCACTTCAACACCGTTTGATATGGTAGTGATGAACGAAGTGGATCGTTTCCATTTAGCAATGGATGCGATTGACCGCGTGCCACGTTTGAAAGATAAAGCGATTTATCTCAAACAAGCGTTGAAAAACAAATTGATTGACCATAAACGTTACATTTGGGAACACGGCGAAGATATGCCTGAAATCCAAAACTGGAAATGGTCAAATCCAGTCGGTTAATTACCTAGATTTGTAATTTGTTTAAATGATAGGGCGACCGTTTTATGAGCGGTCGCTCTTTTTTAGTTTTTAACGTTCAGCTAATCGAATAGCGTATTATTTCCCGCATCAAAACCTAAATTATTTAAAAGACATTCCCATGAATTCCAGTAAAAACATAACTGAAAAAACACCTCCGTCTGCTTATTTTGGCTCGTTGACGATTACAGACGTGAAATGTTTTAAAGGCGAACAAACCATTGATTTATCAGATGGTAATGGTCAACCTGCAATGTGGACGGTAATTTTAGGTAATAACAATACAGGTAAAACTACGTTGTTGAGATGTTTAGCTAATTTAGAACCTGTTGTAGACGAACATCAAGAAGAACATAGTTATGTTCCTAAACTTTACACCAAATGGCGTTCACCTCAGGGGATAGGATATTTAAATGCTCAAATTCAATGTGAATGGATTGGAATTAAAGATAGTTGGCTTTTTTATGTAGGTAAACACAGAGAAACTAATTCTTTTGTTTTGTCATATCCTCATTTGCCATTTGAAACGATTGGTAATGCAATTATCTACGGTTATGGAACATCTCGTAAGATGGGGAATACTTCATTAACTGAAACCGAAAATCAAGATAATACAGCGAGTTTGTTTGATAGCAGTGTCGTTTTAACAAATGTAGAAGAATGGCTGCTGCAACTTGATTACGTTATTAAAAGTAACCCAAATGAAAACGCAACTAGTTCGGCAAAATCAATGCTCCAAAAGATATTAAAGGTGATTACAAGTGGATTACTTCCTGGTGTTAATAACTTTAGTTTCGTAACTGATTTTGTGAATGGTAGAGCAAAAAACTTTGTTACTGCACAAATGGATTATGGCGATATTCCATTACGAGAATTAGGTGAAGGCTACCAAGTAACATTAGCTTGGATTCTTGATTTAGCTAAAAAAATGTTTATACGTTACAAAGACAGTGAAAATCCATTACACGAGCCAGCCATTGTTTTGGTCGATGAAATCGATTTACATCTTCATCCTGAATGGCAACGCAAGATTATTAGTTTTCTCAAAACGCAATTTCCTCGCACGCAATTTATTGTGACAACACACAGCCCGTTAATTGTGCAATCGGCTGAAGACATCAACTTAGTATTGTTAAAGAAAGAAGAAAATCATGTGGTTATCGAACAGCCGAAATTGAAAACTTATCGCGGTTGGACAGTTGAGGAAATACTTAGTGAATTGATGGGGTTAGATGACAAAACGTTGTCGGATGATTATTTAAAACTTATGCAACAGTTTGATGAAGCGTTAGACGAAGATGATTATAAAAAAGCAAAGAATGCTTATGATGAGTTGGACAAAATTCTTCATCCGACAAGTCATCAGCGTAAATTGTTACGCATTCAAATGTCATCGTTAATGCCAGAATAATTATGATTCAATTACAAGCCGTGGAAAAACCTGCTCAATTAACGGATGAGCTTGTTGCAGAATTAACGCAAAAATATAAAGACGATGGAA
>JAQTOT010000116.1 GCA_028713145.1 Methylococcales bacterium | reverse complement strand
TGCGTGACGTGTTTTTGCCCAAGCTGCATTCGCGCCATATCATCGGGACTGTTGACCACAAAAAATAATGTAAAGGTCAACACATTTACCGCAAACAATAACGGTAGAGCGTATAAAAATCGGCGCAAAATGTAGCTAACCATGACTTTTAATCATCACCAAGTTGCGTCAACAATTCCGCTTGATGTTCACTGATTAACGGTTGAATCACTTGCTCTAAACCTCCTTGCATAATGTCATCGAGCTTATATAACGTTAGGTTAATTCTGTGGTCAGTTAAACGCCCTTGCGGGTAATTGTAAGTGCGAATCCGTTCGCTGCGATCGCCGCTACCGACTTGCAATTTACGCAATGACGATTGCTCAGAATGTTGTTTTTCTTGTTGTGCTGAAAGAATCCGTGATGCTAAAAGCGACATGGCTCGCGCTCGGTTTTTATGTTGCGAGCGTTCGTCTTGGCATTCCACAATTGTTCCTGTTGGAATGTGCGTAATTCGAATTGCAGATTCGGTTTTATTGATGTGCTGACCGCCTGCGCCCGAAGCACGAAATGTATCCACTTTTAAATCAGCAGGATTGATGTCAATCGAATCGATTTCTTCGACTTCAGGCATGATGGCAACCGTACACGCCGAGGTATGAATTCGACCTTGTGATTCGGTTTCAGGAACACGTTGAACGCGATGTGTGCCTGATTCAAATTTGAGTTGCGAATACACATCACGTCCTGAAACGCGCAAAATGATTTCTTTATAACCGCCGTGTTCGCCTTCGCTTTCGTTGATAATTTCAGTTTGCCAACCTTTTTTCTCGGCAAAACGCTGATACATTCGTGCTAAATCGCCTGAGAAAATCGCGGCTTCGTCGCCGCCTGTTCCTGCTCGAACCTCTAAAAAAATGTTGCGTGTGTCATTCGGGTCTTTTGGTAACAACAACACTTGCAATTCATTTTCTAAGGATTCGATGTCGTTTTCAGTTTCTGAAATTTCTTCTTTAGCCAGTTCACGCATTTCAGGGTCGCTGTCATTTGCCATTTCTTTTGCTGCGGCAAGCGATTCTAAAAGTGATTCGTAACGTTTGTAACAATCAACAAGTGGGCTAATTTGGGCATATTCTTGGCTTAATGCACGAAATTTATTTTGATTACCTTGCGTTTCGGGTTCAGAAAGCAAAGCTGAAATTTCGTCGTGACGCTCACACAGATTTTGTAATTTTTGTTCGATAGATGGTTTCATTTATTGCTGCAATTTAAAGTTAAAAATTGAAAACTTGGTCACATATTCTATAGTGAAATCAGTCGCTGATTTATACTTTGCAGTATTTTAAATTTACTGAGTACAACTTCATGGCACATCAGGCACGCAAACGGTTTGGGCAAAATTTTCTG
The DNA here is from genome assembly GCA_028713145.1 of Methylococcales bacterium. Taxonomy (GTDB): domain Bacteria; phylum Pseudomonadota; class Gammaproteobacteria; order Methylococcales; family Methylomonadaceae; genus UBA10906. The sequence goes on along the minus strand of JAQTOT010000116.1, from coordinate 7,486 downwards.
CAAGACCAAAACATTATTAACAATATCATCGGTAGCGCAATGATTCGCAGCGGTGAAAACTGGGTTGAAATTGGCGCAGGGCAGGGCGCATTAACGCAGCCGTTGCTACAAAAAGTTTCGCATTTAGACGTTGTCGAACTTGACCGCGATTTAGTGACGTTGTTGCAACATAAGTTTGCAGATTACAAAAACTTAACCATTCATAGCGGTGATGCGCTGCGGTTTGATTTTTCCAGCCTCGCGCCAAACGGTGAAAAACTACACGTTATTGGCAATTTACCTTACAACATTTCAACGCCGTTGATGTTTCATTTACTTGAAACAACGGATTGCATTGCCGATATGCTTTTTATGTTGCAAAAAGAAGTTGTAAATCGTATTTGCGCCGAGCCGAATGGTAAATCTTACGGGCGTTTAGGCGTGATGATGCAGTATTACTGCGCGACCGAATGGCTTTTTGATGTGCCGCCAGAAAGTTTCAACCCTGTGCCGCAAGTGATGTCGGCAATTGTGCGTTTAGTGCCGCACAAAAAACCGCCTGTTGAAGTGGATGACGTGAAAATGTTAGCGCGAGTGGTGAGCGAAGCCTTTTCACAACGCCGCAAAACATTACGAAACTCACTGGGAAAATCGCTAACGGAAGCTGAAATCTTAGAATTAGGAATTGATGCGAATTTACGCGCGGAAAACATCAGTTTGGCGGAATTTGCAAAATTAGCGAATGCGGTTAGTCGCAAACCTGTTGAAATTGACTAAAACGCTGCGACAAATTGTCACGCGACAATTTGTCACATTCTCAACCCGAAACTTTGTAGCTAGAATGCACGCACTCTTAAAAGCTCCTCTGGCGTTGAGAGTCTTATATCCTTCTCTTATGCCGCATCAATTAGCTTATTGATGCGGTTTTTTTTGCTTTTATTTTTCTGCGGTGTCTTCGTTCCAAATTGGATTATTTAAATCATCTGGATGCAGTTTTGCGGCATCGTCTGGGTAAATGTGCCAAAACGATTTATCGATGCAAGCGTTGTTGTAGCTTTCTTTTGTTGCGTGAGTGAATGGACACCAAAAATTTTCGACCAATTTTACTAAGTAAGAATGCCATTCAAACAACGCCACGCTAACAGGACAGTACCAAGAGCAATTTAAAATCCAAAACAATTTCGATTGCGAGGTGCTTAATGCAAAGGAACCTTCCATTTTGATTTGTGTTTTTAAATCGTAACGGTGACTTTCTTTGGCTGGCAAAAAATCACGCAAGGTTTTCACGTCTTTTGCGCCCATAAAAAGTAAATGCCAATATGACCAGTACGCGCTTAGAAAAATAAATGGCAAGGTAATAATTGGTAAATAAATCATAACCATGCCGATGGCACGTTTCCAAACGGGAACGTTTTTATAATGTTTGCCAATGGCGACGCGATGGCAAGACTCACAGCTTTTCATAGAATTTTCCTTAAATAAAATAATGTCAAATTCTATCATGCACATGGCAAAATCTTGTTTCAAAATTGCATTCGCGTGACAATGCTATCCTTTGAACTTACATGGGAATTAAAATGTTATCAGCAGTTGAAGTGAAGAAAATTGCTCATTTAGCGAGATTGGGCATAGAAGAACAAAATGTTGCTGCGTATGCTGACGATTTGAATGGCGTACTTGCGTTAATGACACAAATGAGCGAACTGGATACAAAAGGCATTAAGCCGATGGCGCATCCGATGGATCAGGTGCAACGTTTGCGCGTTGATGAAGTGACCGAAACGAATCAACGTGATTATTTCCAAAAAATTGCACCGCAAACCGAAGATGGTTTGTATTTAGTGCCACAAGTTATTGGCTAATTGTTTGATTTAATTTTTATTTATGATTTATTCGCAAATCAAATGATTAAAAATTTAAATTTTTGTTTGACAGAAAAACGATTTGAAATAATAATACCAGCTCAACAACGCGCTTGTAGCTCAGCTGGATAGAGTAATCGGCTACGAACCGATCGGTCGGGAGTTCGAATCTCTCCAAGCGCACCAGTTTATTCCCCTGTAGCTCAGTCGGTAGAGCAAATGACTGTTAATCATTGGGTCGGCGGTTCGAGCCCGTCCGGGGGAGCCAAAATTAAAAGCCCTGTAACAACGTTACAGGGCTTTTTTTGTTGCTAAATTTCATTCACAATGAAGCCGTAAATTCCAACAAAAGAAATCATGACCAGTCCTTTTATTTTTCCAATTCGCATTTATTACGAAGATACTGATGCAGGCGGCGTGGTGTATCATTCAAATTATTTAAATTTTTTTGAACGCGCTCGAACTGAAATGTTGCGTAACTTGGGTTTTGAACATACCAAATTACACGCTGAATATGGTGTTATTTTTGCTGTAAAAGCGATAGCTTGTGATTTTATTCGCCCAGCAAAATTTGACGATTTTTTGCATACAAGCTCTGAAATCAATCAAGTAAAAAAAGCCAGTTTAATTTTTGAACAAACATTAAAACGTGATGAAATAACGCTTTGCACCGCGAGTTGCAAAATTGTCTGCTTAAAAGCCGACACATTTCAACCGACCGCGATTCCCGATTTTTTATACAAACAATTTTTAACGAAAAGTAATGAACACTGATTTATCGATTTTCCATTTAGTCACGCAAGCGAGTTTCGTGGTGCAATTTGTGATGCTGGTTTTATTTACCGCATCACTTGTGTCATGGACATTTATTTTTTCTAAACGCAAAGAACTCAATCGCGCGGTTGAAATCACCGACGAATTTGAAGAACAATTTTGGTCAGGCGTGTCGCTTTCTGAACTTTATCGCAAACTTGCAGCAAAAGATTTTGAACCTGAAGGCATCGAAAAAATCTTTTTGGCAGGTTACAAAGAATTTTCTCGTATGCGTCTTAGCGGCAACGTTGAACCCGCCGTGCAAGTTGAAAGCGCACAACGTGTAATGCGAATTGAATTATTGCGCGAGCTGGATCGTTTAGATGAGCATTTAGCCTTTCTCGCAACTGTTGGTTCAACCAGTCCGTATGTGGGTTTGTTTGGTACGGTTTGGGGGATTATGAATTCCTTCATGGGGTTAGGGAATGTGAAACAAGCAACCCTTGCCACTGTTGCACCAGGGATTGCTGAAGCGTTAATTGCTACGGCAATTGGTTTGTTTGCTGCGATTCCTGCTGTTGTAGCATACAATCGTTTTTCAACGCGCCTCGATCATTTAACAGGGCGTTATGAATTATTTGTTGAAGAATTTGTCGTTCTCTTGCAAAGACAGGCGCACAGTAAATGAATGTAAATAGTAAAAAAGCAGGTCGCCGTCGCCCGATGGCTGAAATTAACGTCGTGCCGTACATCGACGTAACGCTCGTATTGCTGATTATTTTTATGATTACCACGCCAATGTTGCAATCAGGCGTTGAAGTCGATTTGCCCCGCGCCCAAGCAGCAATGATTGAGCAAAAAGACGACACGCCACCGTTTATTATTTCAATTCAAAATGCAGACGGCGCGGGCAAATATTTTATTAACGTCGGCGATGGCGAAGATGAGCCGGTTGAATTAGATGCGATTTATCCGCGTATCGAAGCTGTTTTGATAAATAAACTCGAAACCCAAATTTTGAGTAACGCTGACAAAAATATCGATTACGGCACGGTTGTCGTAACGATGGCATCACTGAAAAAAGCTGGTGTGCCGACTGTTGGCTTAATGACTAAATCAGATGATTAACGGATTCGATGTTTAATCAAAAATTTTCCAAACCTTTTTTACTCGCGTTAGCGTTTCATTTAACGCTACTGATTTTATTTGCGCTTAGTGCGCTGTATAAACCTGCTCCGCCACCTACACCACCTGAACCTGAAATTATTCATGCGACGATGGTTAAACTGAATCCGCCTGTGGCAAAGCCAGAACCTGTCGTTGAGCCGACACCTGAACCAGAACCCACTCCGCCGCCTGTGCAAGAGCAGAAACCTGTCGCTGAACCGCCCAAGCCTGTAGAGCCACCGAAACCTGTTGAACCGCCAAAACCCAAAGAAGATTTAGCGGCTAAACAAGCGGCGGCAGTTGCAAAGGCAGAAGCCGAGGCAAAAAAAGCAGAAGCCCAAGCTAAAAAGTTGGAAGAAGTGAAAAAATTAGCGGCGGAAAAAGCTGAAAAAGAAGCCGCAGTAAAAGCTCAAAAACTGGCTGCCGAAAAAGCCGAAGCGCAAAAAGTTGAAGAGGCGAAAAAAGCGATTGAGCGTATTAAATCGAAAGAAGCTGAAGACGCGAAAAAAGCCGAGCGTGAGAAAGAAGCAGCTGAGAAAGCAGATGCAAAAAAGGCTGATGAAGCCAAAAAAGCCGCAGAGAAAGCCGAAAAGTTAGCAGCCGACAAAGAAGCCGCAAAAAAAGCTGAGGCAGATGCGAGAAAAGCTGCTGCTGAAAAAGAAAAGGCAGACAAGCTCGCCGCTGAAAAAGCCGAAGCGAAAAAAGCTGAAGTCGAAGCGAAAAAGGCAGCAGAGAAAGCCGCAAAAGCCGAAGCTGAAAAAGCGGAGAAATTAGCGGCTGAAAAAGCGGCTAAAGATGCCGCTGCTAAAGCTGACGCAGCCGCAAAACAAGCCGCTGACAAAGCAGCAAAAGAAGCTGCCGCAAGAGCGGATGCAGAGCGTGCAGCCGCTGAACAAGCGCGTGCTGAAGCAGCCGCAAAACAAGCCGCCGAACGTGCAGCGGCTGATGCGGCAAGAATTGCTGCCGCGCAACAAGCCGCGGCGGCGGCAAATGCTCAAGCCGAAATGCTTGCGAAAGCAAAAATGGCAATTGAAAAGAAAGTGCGTAGCAAATGGTTTAAACCACCTGTTGATAATAATTTGAAATGCACGGTTCGCGTGCGACTTATGTCAGACGGTTCGATTATCGACGTTGAAATTATCAAAAGTAGCGGCGATGACATTTTCGATCGATCGGTTGAAAATGCAGTCAGTAATTCATCTCCGTTGCCAATTCCTGCGGATAAAGATTTGTTTGCGAGGGAATTCAAAACGTTCACATTCAATTTTAAATTTGAATAACGCTTAAAAAGTGTCTGTTTTTCAAGCAGGCACTTATCACAAATAGTCTAAAAACAGCCCTACAAAAACGACTAACCCAAACCAGTTATTATTCAAAAAAGCCGTAAAACACGCACTTTTTTCACGGTGAAAAATCAATTTTTGTTGATAAATGGAAAAGCCCGCTGCGGCAATCAAACCTAAATAATAAAAACCGCCCAGATTTTTCATTTGCCCAACGGCAAACAACAATAACAAAATGATAATTTGCAACGTACCCATAATTTGACGGTCGTATTTGCCGAATAAAATGGCGGTTGATTTCACACCAATCTTTAAATCATCGTCTTTATCAACCATTGCATACATAGTGTCATAAACCAACGCCCACAAAATTACCGCTAAATATAAAACCCACGCGACATTTGGAATTTCGTTTAATTGCGCGGCAAAAGACATCGGCACTGCCCAACCAAACGCCACGCCTAAATACGCCTGCGGCAAATGGGTATAGCGTTTCATAAATGGATAACTTGCCGCTAGAAATGCGCCAATAAATGACAACAAAATCGTGAATTGATTAAGTAGTAAAACCAGACCGAATGCCAATAAACACAACGTAGCAAAAAAAATAAGTGCTGCTTTAGGTGAAATTTCTCCTGCTGCGATGGGACGTAATTTTGTGCGTTCAACGTGTGGATCAAAATTGCGGTCTGCGTAATCGTTAATCACACAACCCGCTGCCCGCATCACAATTACGCCAAATGAAATGACGGTTAAAACGAGTAAATCAGGTTTGCCATCGCTCGCAATCCACAATGCCCAAAGTGCGGGATATAAAAGAATTAACGTGCCAATCGGTTTATCAAAACGCGCTAAACGCCAGTAATGCTTAAGCATAAATTCGCCGTAACAAGGAATTAAAAAACGCGCATTATACGATTAAAAGTAAATTACCACTTGTTGCAACTTGCCGAAAGCGGCTATAATTTGTCGCTTATTAAGTTGCGAATGTGGCGAAATTGGTAGACGCGCTGGATTTAGGTTCCAGTGGTAACCCCGTGGGAGTTCGAGTCTCCCCATTCGTACCACTTAATAATCAGACAAAAGTTATTTCAAAAAAATATCAAATCCATTTTGCCAAATCGGCATTCAAAAAATCTTAATTTCAATCTAACAAAAAATCTTGTGGGGAAAATAATGGAAGTTTCTGTTGAACAAACATCAGAATTAGGTCGTAAATTGACCATCACTTTGCCAGAATCAGCAGTTCAAGAAAAAGTTGCACCACGTTTGCAAAGAATTGCAAAAGAAGCGCGTGTTGATGGTTTCCGTCGCGGCAAAGTTCCCCAAAGTGTTGTCGCTAAAATGTATGGCGCAGATGTGCGAATTGAAGCGAAACAAGATTTAATTCAATCAAGCTATTTCGAAGCCTTAAAACAACAAGATTTAAATCCAGCGGGTTATCCATTAGTTGATTTGATTGATACGCCAGAAGGTTTTACCTACACCGCAAGTTTTGAAGTTTATCCAACGGTTTCACTTGAAGGCGCAGATAAATTAGAAGTCACGCAACAAACTGCTGAAGTAAAAGAAAGCGACGTTGATGAAATGATTGCGAAATTACGCGATCAACGTAAAACGTGGCAAGTTGTTGACCGTGCAAGTGCAGCAAAAGATCAAGTAACGATTGATTTTTCAGGTACGGTTGAAGACGAAAACTTTACCAATGGCAAAACTGAAAATTTCCAAGTTGAAATTGGTGCAGCCAACATGATTCCTGGTTTTGAAGACAATTTAATTGGCTTAAAAGTTGGCGACAACAAAAAATTCACGGCAACTTTCCCAGAAGATTATCCAAACGAAAAATTAAAAGGCAAAACTGCTGAATTCGACATCGACGTTAAACAAATTGAAGAACCTGTTTTACCTGAAATTGACGAAGAATTTGTGAAAGCCTACGGTGTTGAAAATGGCACCGTTGAATCATTCCGTGGTGACGTAAAAGAAAACATGGAACGCGAATTAAAAAATAAATTGAAAGCCAATTTACGCAATGCCGTTTTCACTGCAATTTATGAAAAAGTCGATTTAACGTTGCCAAAATCATTGGTTGATGAAGAAGTTGAAGTGCTTTTAGAACCTTACAAAGACATGGCGAAGAAAAACAAAATGAGCTTTGATTCATTTAGACAATTCTTGCCACTAGATGTTTTTGAAACTGACGCAAAACGCCGCGTGGCATTGAGCTTGATTATTGGTGAAGTCATTCACCAAAACGAATTAAAAGTTGACGAAGACAAAGTTCGCGCTCACGTTGAAGACATGGCGAAAAGTTATGAAAAACCTGAGCAAGTCGTTGAATGGTATTACAAAGATGAAAACCGTTTAAAAGATGTGCGTCAAATGACAATGGAAGAACAGGTCACAGAATTTTTACTTTCAAAATCGACCATTAAAACTGAA
>JAQTOT010000115.1 GCA_028713145.1 Methylococcales bacterium | reverse complement strand
ATTCTTTGCGCTAATTCCACATAATCATTTTCGCTCGCGCCCGCTAAATCAAACGGATACAAAATGGGTTCAATACCATTTTCAGCTAAAATTTTGTCGTAAAGTGCTTCGAGTTTTGGCAAATTTTTGTCGAGTAAAATAATGGTCGCACCTAATTTTGCCAGCGTTAAAGCGGCTGTAGAACCTAAACCACCTGCTGCACCCGTGATTAAAACAACTTTATTTGTTAAAGACATATTAGTTTTTTATCAATTTCAAAAAAGAGTAATAGTTTAGCGCATTAGTAGGTTATTCGTCATCGAACGATGAGACGATTTGTCACATGGGCAACCCCTTTATTTTTCGTTACACTAGCCGAAGTGCTAGCACGCTGTTGTGTGGCACTTTTTTTTAATTCTTACCCTTTGAGGACTGTATGAAAATTATTCGATTATTGTGTATTGCGTTACTTTTAATTCCATTTGGCAGCATTCAGGCTGCAACGCCAGTCGTGACGGCGAACATGGAAGAAACAATGGCATTTTTAGCAACGAAGTCTAATCCTGATGTTTCAAAAAATGGCATTGGTATTTTTGTGTATGACGGTGTGAACAGTTTGGACGCGATTGGTCCCTATAAAGTATTTAAATCAGCAGGGATGAAAACATTTTTGATTGCGGAAGCCAAAGGTACGATTAAGACAGGCGACGGTTTAGTTATCAATGTCGATAAATCTATTGATGAAGTTGACGTACTCGATATTTTGGTCGTTCCAGGCGGTACAACCGAAACGATTACACTTACAAAAAATCAAACCGTTATTGATTGGATAAGAAAAATCGATGAAACAAGCGTTTATACAACCAGTGTTTGCACAGGTTCTTGGGTGCTTGGTGCAGCAGATTTATTGAAAGGAAAAAAAGCTACTTCTAACTGGTATCGTGCGAAAGAAGTATTAACCAAATTTGGTGCGAGATATCAGAAAAAACGTTGGGTTCACGATGGTAAATACTGGACTTCAGCAGGCGTTACGGCAGGTACTGACATGGCATTAGCGATTGTTTTAGAGTTATACGGAAAAGATTATGCCCTTGGTATAGCGCAAGATTTAGAGTATGCACCTGCGCCTCCTGTTTCGTTAAGTAAAATCACACCAAAAACAAAAGCGATTATGGAATATATGTACGATTATTATTTGTTGAATTCTGTACAAAACCTCAAAGTAGCGCCTTAATTTAGAAAGAAAAAGCCGCGTGAAATTTCAAGTTTTACGCGGTTTTTTGCTGTCTAGCGTTTCAAAAGATTGGGTTGCACTAAGTGAACGGATTGTTTTAAATAGCGGGCTATTTACATACTTTCGCAATAACTAAAGGAAAAATTTTTATGCTACTTATTCCCGCCATTGATTTAAAAGAAGGAAAATGCGTCCGTTTGCGTCAAGGACGCATGGAAGACGACACCGTGTTTTCTGATAATCCTGTTGAAGTTGCGGGACGTTGGGTTGAAGCAGGGGCAAAACGAATTCATTTAGTTGATTTAGACGGTGCGTTTGCAGGCAAGCCGCGCAATGCCGAAGTGATTACTGCAATTGCAAAAGCCTATCCAAATTTACCTGTACAAATTGGCGGCGGTATTCGTGATGAAGCAACGATTGAAGCGTATTTAAACGCTGGCGTGCAATACGTCATTATCGGCACAAAAGCGGTGCAAGAACCCCAATTCGTGCGTGAAATGGCGGCAAAATTTGCAGGTCACGTCATGGTTGGTTTAGACGCAAAAGACGGCAAAGTCGCAACGGATGGTTGGGCAACAGTTTCGCAATTTGATGTCATCGAATTAGCGTTAGAATTCCAAGAAAACGGTGTTGCCGCCATTATTTACACCGACATTTCACGCGATGGCATGATGCAAGGTGTGAACGTTGAAGCAACTGCACGTTTGGCTCGCGCCATTTCAATTCCCGTGATTGCATCAGGTGGCATTACAAATTTAGACGACATTTACGCACTCGGTAAAGTTGCGGGTGACGGCATTATGGGCGCAATTACAGGTCGTGCGATTTACGAAGGTACGCTTGATTTTGCACAAGGGCAAAAAATCGCGGATACGTTTTAATTTAAAAAAAAAGCGGATTCAACGTGTTGAATCCGCTTTTTTATTTGCTCAAATTTTCAATTGGCTTAATCAGATTAACCTTCGGCACAGATAACGCGATTACGTCCTTCGTGCTTTGCCTGATATAACGCTTGGTCTGCACGTTTTAGAATGGTGTCAAATTGTGTATCTTTGTTATCAATGTTTGCCACACCAATCGATACTGAAAAACGAATTACGTCTTGGTTTGGTAATAAAACGTCTTTAGATGAAACTAACTGGCAGATTCTTTTCGCCACTTCGGTTGCCTGACAACTCGCTGTTTCTGGCAATAAGATCGCGAATTCTTCACCGCCAACTCGCCCAACCAAATCAACTTCACGCAATGTTGCATTGCAATGTTCCACAAATTGTTTGAGGGTAATGTCACCTGCTTCATGACCATATTGGTCATTGATGTTTTTGAAATGATCCAAATCCAACATAAGCACAGATAAATTGTTACCATAACGGCGAGCGCGTAAAAACTCCTGCTCGGCTCGTTTAAGAAAACAACGGCGGTTTGCACAACCTGTGAGGTAATCGGTATTCGCTAATTCTTCGAGTTGCCATTCTAATTTTTTTCGAGCGGTAATATCTTGAATAACGCCCAGCATCGTAATTTGGTCATGTTCTGGTAGACATTGAACCGTTCCAACAATTTTCGGCTGTTCTCCCAACAAAATTTCACCTTTTCCGTGTACGACACGCATTTCATCATCAGGCAGAATAATTCTGTATTCAAGCTCAAAATTTTTTCCTTCTAACGCCTGACTTAGCATGTTCTTAACTCGTGCTTTATCATCTGGATGAACATTTTGTAATAACGTTTCACAATTGAGGAGGGCATTTTGCGGCGTGTAACCGAGAATTCGAAACATTTCGTCTGAGCAGCTAAAACTGGCATTCGATATATCCCATTCCCAGTGTCCTAAATGAGCAATAGATTGGGCGATTTTTAGATTTTTTTCGCTTTTATCTAACGTTTCTGTAAGACGCTTGAGTTCTTTGACTGTTTGATGCAGTTCTAAATGCGTTTTAACCCGCGCCAACACTTCTTCGGTTTGAAAGGGTTTAGTAATGTAATCTACGCCACCAGACTGAAAGGCTTTTACTTTATCTTCGACATCGGTCGCGCCACTGATAAAAATAACAGGCGTATCATGGAGTTGTGTTTTTTCTTTAATATGCCTACAGACTTCAAAACCATCCATTCTAGGCATACGAATATCGAGCAAAATCAAATCAGGTGGCTCCAGTTCAACAGAGCGCAAGGCAAGTTCACCATTGTTGCAGGCGCGCACATGCAGCCCTTGCATAACAAGAATGTCGTGAAGTAATTTTAAAGAACTGGGTTCGTCATCGACGATAAGAATGTTGCCAATCATAAATTTTTAGTGACTATCTTGAGGATAATTTTTATCTACCGATTCTAAAATATTCAGAACGGGTAAATAGTTAAAGTTTTCAAATTGTTGTGTGAGTATTTTGGCAAGATTTTCATCTTGCAGATGAATTTCATGTAGCAACTCGGTAAGTTGTTGGCTATCACCCAAAATTAAACTATTTATCAAGGCTTGACGCAGTGAATCTGGTAATAATGCTATGGCTTCTTTGGTTAGGATATGAACACCAGCAGTATTGGCAGTCTCATGTTGCTTATAAGTGAAGCGCACATTGAGCAGACGCGCCATGCAATCAAAAATTTCCGCTGGATGATATGGTTTTCGTACAAAATCATCCATCCCTACCGCCAGCATTTCATCTCGTTGCTCTGAAAATGCCGACGCAGTCACCGCAACGATTTTTACCTTGTCACCACCTGGCATAGCACGAATATGTTGGGTTGCATCCAAGCCATCCATGACAGGCATACGTCTATCCATCCAAATAAAATGTGGCTGAAAACTTTGGAATAATTTCACACCTTCAGCTCCATTTTCGGCGATAACTACGGTAAAACCTGCATCTTTGAGTAACTTTTGCAACAACAACTGATTCTCTAGCTGATCTTCGACAATCAATACACGATAATCATCTTGTCCTGCCTCTAAAGTAATCACGTCTTTGGATGGCATATTTTCTAATAATTCCTCTGGCACTGCATCGGTAACTTGAATCGGAATAATCGCGCGAAAAAGAGAGCCTTTTCCTAATTCACTGTCTACGGTGATATTCCCCCCCATCAATATGGCGTACTCACGCACAATTGCCAGTCCTAACCCTGTCCCTTTTTGCGTGGCAGTTTTGCCAACTTGAACAAAGGGTTCAAAAACATGCAGTTGGTCAGTTTTGCTAATTCCAATTCCGCTATCTTCTACTTCGATAATAAGGTTTAAATCCCTGCCTTTTGTCTTCACATCAAGACGAAGTACCACGCCACCTTCGAGCGTATATTTGATAGCATTACCGACCAGATTAGTAATGATTTGCCGCAATTTCCCTGGGTCACAGATAATAAAACGAGGAAGATGAGGATGTTTTTCTAACAATAATTGCAACCCTTTTTCGTGCGCTCGTACTTCTAACATATCCACAATGCTGTCTGCCAAACGCTCTATATCACAAGGTTTATTTTCCAATACAACACGCCCCGCTTCGATTTTTGACATATCAAGCACATCGTTAATGAGCGTTAGCAAATGTTCGCCACTGCGATTGATAATATCCAAATTATCGTGTTGTTCGGCAGTGATATTAGGGTCATTACGCATTAAATTAGAAAACCCTAAAATCGCATTTAACGGAGTACGCAATTCGTGACTCATCGTAGAAAGAAAGACACTTTTTGCTTGATTAGCGGCTTCGGCTTGACGTTGGGCAATACGAGCGCGTTTGCGGGCGCGAATCATTCCTTCGGCAACCAGTGAAATCATGCCGCAATTCACTAAAAACACCGCCATGCCTAACCAATCACCCGCATCAACAATGAATGCCTTATTCACCACAGGCGACCAATAAAAAATAGTTAGCGCAGACAAGATGGTCGTCAACATTCCAAACCATACACCATAATAAATAGCGACGATCATCACGGCAGGATAAAAAGTGACATACGGAATGCGTAATTCTAAATTTTGTAACGGCCATACACGCAACATCGCCGCTACGCCGACAATTGCAATACAGCTTAAAAGCCGTAAGAAAACTTTGCCCATACGATAGTGAATGGTTTGATGCTGCGATATATTGTTGACCATCATTGAGTTCCATTTTGTTGTTATTACCACTTCTGCAACTGTAACAAAACGAAAACAGAAAGGCGATTTTAGATGAGCAAATTATTTACGGTGTAGGGAAAAGATGCTGATTTTTTAAACTCACATAATGTTCGGCGGAATAACGTAAAAATTCTTTTTCTTCTTCACTTAATGCACGGCTTTGTTTTGCTGGACTTCCAACGTATAAATAACCGCTTTCGAGTTTTTTATTTGGTGGCACAAGCGAACCTGCACCAAGCATCACATAATCTTCCAAAACCGCATCATCCATGATGATTGCGCCAATACCAATCAAACAATAATCGCCCACCGTGCAACCATGAATGACTGCGCGATGCCCAATCGTCACGCTTTTGCCAATGTTTAACGGATGCCCGCGCTCTGAAAATTTCCCTTGATGCGAAACATGCAATATCGCGCCATCTTGTACATTGGTATTTTCGCCAATGGTGATTTTTTCAACATCGCCACGAATAACCGCTGTTGGGAAAACTGACACGTTATCGCCTAACGTGACCGCGCCAACAACCACCGCGCTGTCATCGATGTACACGTTTTCGCCTAATTTGGGCGACTGTTCATTAAAACGACGAATGCTCATTTTTTATCTCCTGTGAATGAACCTGACTATTGAATTGAAGGTTGTTAAAATGCGCGTCAATCTTAACTTTTCACGCAATCAACAAACATGAATAAAGGCAATCTCTATATTATTTCTGCGCCTTCAGGCGCGGGCAAAACCAGTTTAGTTAAAGAGCTGGTCTCAAATCTTGACGATTTAATTGTATCGGTATCACACACTACGCGCCAAATGCGTGATGGCGAAATTCACGGCAAAGATTATTTTTTCGTAGACGTAGAAACATTCAAAACCATGCAAAGCGAGAATGCGTTTTTAGAATGCGCTCAAGTTTTTGATAATTTTTACGGTACCGCACAACAAACGGTCGAAGCGAATTTAGCGCAAGGTCAAGATGTAATTTTGGAAATCGACTGGCAAGGCGCACAGCAAGTTCGCAAGTTAATTCCCGCTGCATTATCGATTTTCATTTTGCCGCCTTCGATTGAAGTGTTGCAACAGCGACTTGAAAATCGTGGTAAAGACGATGCCCAAATTATTGCGCGTCGCATGAAAGATGCTGTGACTGAAATGAGCCATTATCCTGAATTCGATTATTTAGTGGTTAACGATAATTTTTCTGTCGCATTGAACGCACTAAAAAGTATTGTTATTACCCATCGTTTAAAACAAGCACGTCAAAGTGCCGTGCTACAATCGCTGCTCTCAAATTTATTGACCTGAAATCATAATGAAAAAAATAGAATTACTCTCTCCTGCGGGAACCATTAAAAATATGCGTTATGCGTTTGCCTTTGGTGCAGATGCGGTTTATGCAGGACAACCACGTTACAGTTTGCGCGTTAGAAACAATGATTTTCTGCACGATAATTTGCAAATTGGTATCAACGAAGCACACGCCTTAGGCAAAAAGTTTTTTATTGCCGCAAACGTGATTCCGCATAATGCAAAAGTGAAAACCTTTTTAAAAGACATTGCGCCTGTCGTAGCGATGAAACCTGATGCGCTGATTATGGCAGACCCAGGTTTGATTATGATGATGCGTGAAAATCATCCTGAAATGCCGATTCATTTATCGGTGCAAGCGAATACGGTGAATTACGCAGCGGTGAAATTTTGGCAAAAAATGGGCGTTGAGCGCGTGATTTTATCGCGAGAACTCTCACTCGATGAAATCGCCGAAATTCGTCAACAATGTCCCGACATGGAAATTGAGGTTTTCGTACACGGTGCGTTGTGTATTGCCTATTCGGGACGTTGTTTGCTTTCTGGCTATTTCAATCATCGTGACCCAAATCAAGGCACTTGCACGAATTCTTGCCGCTGGAAATACGACACCAAACCTGCCGAAGAAAATGCCGAAGGTGATTTGATTTTGCCTGACGAAAACGGCGAAATTTTATCCATGAGCGATATTAGCAACGCGAGTTGTGGTGGCGCAGAACGTCATCCGCTTGCAGACAAAATTTATTTCCTCGAAGAAGAAGGTCGTAAAGGCGAATTATTGCCTGTGATGGAAGATGAAAACGGCACTTACATCATGAATTCCAAAGATTTACGCGCCATCGAACACGTCCAAAAATTAGTTGAAATTGGCGTAGACAGTTTGAAAATCGAAGGGCGCACAAAATCGCATTATTACGTTGCTCGTACCGCACAAACGTACCGTCAAGCTATTGATGATGCACTTGCAGGGCGTGAATTTAATCCTCAATTGTTAGGTGTGTTAGAAAATCTAGCGAATCGCGGTTATACCGACGGTTTTTATCAACGTCATCACACGCACGAACAGCAAAATTATTTAACGGGTTATTCAAAAAGCCATCAACAACAGTTCTGTGGCGAAATTCGCAATTACGACAAAGAAACTGGTTTGGCAACGATTGATGCAAAAAATAAATTTTCAGTCGGCGACAAAATTGAATTGATTTTGCCTGAAGGCAATAAAGACCTTGTGATTGAACGCATGGAAGATATGTGGGGCAAAGAGATGACTGAAGCGAGCGGCGGTGGTTATGAAGTAAAAATCCCGTTGCCTGAAATGAAAGAAAGCAGTAATGGTTACGGTTTGATTGCGCGTTATATCTAACTTTTAAACAAAGGCAAAAACATGAAATCTGAACAAACAAGTTACGAAGAGCTTTTTTACGCGCTAAATGAGGCGGCGATTATTTCAACTTCCGATTTGGCGGGAAATATCACCATGGTAAATGACAAATTTTGCCAAATTAGTGGCTATAGCAGCGATGAATTATTAGGAAATAACCACAGAATCGTTAATTCTGGCACACATGAAAAAGGTTATTTTGCCCAAATGTGGGAGAAAATCTCAAAAGGCGAAATTTGGGTTGGTGAAGTGTGCAATCGAAAAAAAGATGGCTCAATTTATTGGGTTAATTCCACTATCATCCCAATTTTAGACAACGAAACAAACAAAGTGAAAAAGTATGTCTCCGTGCGGTTTGATATTACAGCACAGAAGAAATTGGAAAATAAACTAACAGAACTTTCGAACAAGTTTAATCTCAAAATGGACAATTTTTTAGATGCTAATGATGGCTTTTCTCAATTTGGCATTCAAAGTTGTGATGACATACTCCGATAATTGCATTGCAAACACGCACCACATAAGGCGGCATTTATGATTTCACAACCCTTATTAGAACGAATTATCCGTGAAGCTGGCGACATTGCGTTGACCTATTTTCGGGATTTAAAACATTTAAACGTTGATAAAAAAAGTCCGCGTGATTTTGTGACCGCCGCCGATGTTGCAGTGGAAAAGTTTTTGAAAGAAAAACTCACCGCGCAGTATCCGCAATACGGATTTTGGGGCGAGGAAAGTGGACAATCCGAAAATCAAACCAATCGTTGGATTGTTGACCCGATTGATGGCACGCATTCATTTTCGCGTGGTCAATATTATTGGTCAATTAGTGTCGCGTTAGAAATTGACGGTGAAATTGTGGCA